>JAGQNA010000001.1:77648-91146 GCA_020428315.1 Candidatus Saccharimonadota bacterium | reverse complement strand
GTCCTCATTATCCATATACTTCGCCACCACACCCACTGTAACTGTTTTGTCGTTGTGTTGGCTTTGTTTATCGACAAGATTCTGCCATTTGCTAAGCTCAGGCGCCGTTGTCGCACCCGTAAAATCAGTCAGAAGTTCATGCAGGGGTGAATCGACTATTGTTGTAGGTATCCGATATACAGTATCTAAGTTTGGCATACTTACAACATATTTTTCAGGAATACCATTAAGCATACTTATCTTCCTGGCAACATTATCTGACGCAGTTGCCTCTGTGCGCACAATTACCGCATCGGGGAAGATGCCAAAACTACGCAAATCTTTCAACGCATTCTGAGCAGGCTTAGTCTTATACTCCTTGCTGGTACCTATAAATGGTACATATACCACGTGCAGATACAAGCACTTCTCTCGCCCTACCCGTTGACCGAATTCACGAATTGCCTCAACAAAACTTAGCCCCTCATAATCACCAACAGTTCCGCCTATTTCTACAATATGAACATCAGTCCCTTCAGAGGCATCAATAATCGAATTCTGAATAGCATTCGTTAGATGTGGAACTAATTGAACAGTTTTACCATGAAAGCCGCCTGCACGTTCAGTATTAATAAGATTCAGCAATAAGCGACCACTTAGGGTTGCATTTTTTTGAGTTAATTCAATATCCAAAAATCGTTCATAATGACCAAGATCTAGGTCAGTCTCTGCACCATCTTTAGTCACAAAACATTCACCATGCTCTGCAGGATTCAATAAACCCGCATCTACATTTAGATACGGGTCGCATTTTTGTATGGAAACGTTCACTCCCTTGGCCTGTAAGACCGCACCAATGCTGGCAGCAGTGATACCTTTCCCTACCCCCGACAGGACCCCTCCTGTCACAAATATATATTTCTGTTTTTCCCCATGGCGTTTAATACTATCCATGGGATTATATTATAGCAAATTATTTTATATACTCGCTAGATATACAGTGTTGTAGTATTGTCACTACACTATATGTGAAGACTCTACATACCATTTATTGTTAAGTATATTAATACCAAATTTAGAACCCCAACAAACACTACAATACCTGTGATTATATAATTCATTAAGTGGCTATTAACAGCTGTACCCATGATTTTTTTATTTGCAGATATCAGAATAAGTGGCACCAATGCAAACGGAATACCAAAGCTTAGCACGACCTGGGATACGATCAACGCCCAGGTTGGGTCAACTGATAGCGTCAGCAAGATTAGTGATGGGGTTATAACTACTGTTCGTCTAAGTAGTGGGTGGATCCGTTTTTTTATTAACCCTTTCATTATTATCTCACCTGCTTGGGTGCCAACTGCCGTAGACGCAAAACCAGAAAGTAATAATGCCACTGCAAACAGCCAAGCAACAATCGGCGTAGTAACGCCTCCGAGTGCTGTAAATATGCCTTCGAGAGAGTCTATGCCCTCGACCTCACGTAGAGCAGATGCCGCAAGTAATAACATGGCAATGTTAACGCTACCGGCAAGCAACATAGCTATCCCTACATCAATTTTTGTTACACGCAAGGCCCGTTTTAATGCATCACCATCTAATCTACCGTGTCGATCTCTAGATAAAGCCGAATGTAGATATACAACGTGCGGCATAATCGTTGCACCTAGCATTGCGACCGCTAATAGTATCGTGTCCCTACCTTGAAGTCTTGGTATAATGCCGCTAAAGGCACTTGCTATATCTGGAGGATTAGCAAAAAGTCCTACGATAAACCCAGCTGGCATGATTAGCAGCATACCGAGAATAATTCGTTCGTAAAACTTCTGACCATTCCGTGAATACGTTGCCAAGATCAGCAATGACACTGCTCCGGTAATAATGCCGCCAATAACCAAAGGTACGTTGAATAGTATTTTTAATGCGATCGCTCCACCAATAACTTCTGCTAAGTCACACGCCGCAGCTACAACTTCAGCCTGAAACCAATACGCCAAGCGGCTCTTACGCCCAAGCTTGGTCGCGACAACTTCTGGTAAGCTTTTTCCTGTTACTATACCGACTTTTGCGGATAAATATTGAACAAGCATTGCCATAACATTTGCTAATATCAGAACCCATAGTAGTAGATAGCCATATTCTGCTCCTGCGGAGAAGTTTGCAGCAAAATTTCCAGGGTCAACATACGCAACCGCTGCAACAAATGCAGGACCAAGTAACCCTGTTATTTGACGTACTTTCCGTACCATCACAGATCTCTTTCTGTAAAATTTAACCTAACCCGGGACTGCAAGCAACTATAGCTACTATCGTAAGTCAAATAGCTCGTATATAACTTACTAGTTTTCGTCTTTCTTGTCTTTGACAGCATTTACTTCGTAGCTAGTGTTGGTACTTTCAAAAAAGTTAACTAGTTCAAGAGTATCGTTGGCAGCCGCCATCCATTTTGCAGGATTTGATACTTTAAAGTGTGCTTCAAACCCAAGCTCTTCGAGCCTACGGTCTGTTAAGTATTTTACATACTGATTAACATAATCTGCATTTAAACCCAGTATCCCCTTTGGCAACATAGCCTTATTGTACTCTTCTTCCATTTCGACAGCATCAAGGATTGTTTGCTTAATTTCGTTAGCAAACTCTTCAGTTTGCAGATCCTCGTTCTCTTCAAGAGTTGTTAAGATTAAGTTGATTCCGAACTTTAGGTGCAAGCTTTCATCACGGACTACCCAGTCGATTAAGCTACCGAAATTACGTAATAAATTCCGTTGTCGGAACGACAGAGCTACCATAAAGCCACTATAGAACCAAATACCCTCGAGGATAATATTGTATGCTATCAAATTTCGTATAAAGTCTTTTTTACCCTCAGTCGTAGTAATATCGAGATGCTTTTCAGTCATTCGCTTGATCGCCTCGGTCTCAAACGCTTCTTTTTTTGCCATAGTTGGCTCATCAACATGGGCCGCGTACGCTTTGTCTCTGTCGATTGGAAATGTTTCAAGCATATACTCAAATGTCATACAGTGGTTAGCTTCCTCCCACATCTGCTTTGCAAGATACAAATGACATTCTGCAGCATTAACATATGGATACACACCAAAGGCTAGTGCCTTATTTACAAGTAATTCATTTGGATTAAAATAACCCATCAAGAACTCAACAGCATTGCGCTCTTCGTCGGTCATTTTCTTCCAATCCGCTAAATCTTGTGCTAATTGAACTTCATTCGGAAACCATGTATTTGCGATCGCTTGATCGTAAAGATCCATTGCCCATTGATAGCGTATTGGTTTTAAAAGTAACCCATCTTGTATTCCTGTACCTAATATCCCTGCCATATCACACTCCCTTATAGCTTAATTTTCTTACTCGCAACCATCACAGATTGTCAGACTAGCCGGATCAATTGGTGCTGCAACTTGTCCATTTGAAGCAGCCTCCTCATTAGCTAATTCCTGAGCATTTCGCATAGCCTGATCAATAGCGGCTAGTTTTTCTTCTAATGTCATTTTATCGTCTATGATTGTGTTTGAATTCATATTCTACCCTCTTTTATATTAATTTATTTCTATTTGTTACAGTTGTCGCAGCTTTGACAACAGCTACAGCTACATTCGCATGCTTTTTCGCTCATATACTACCTCCTACTCTTACTTCTTCTTTCGTCACTACCGATTTTGCAGTTGATTGTTGCTTAGCAAAACCAAAACCAGCTCGTTTTGCCCCACCAGACTGCTTAGATAACTCTTCAGTTTTGTTAACTTTAGTTGTGCTTTGCTCTGCTTGATGTCGAGGCTTCACGTGCAAGTAATATGTAGTCTTTAAGCCGCTCTTCCATGCTTGAATATAAATTTTTTCATATTCATCGATGTCTCGTGATGCTAAATATAGATTACGACTAATTGCTTGATCAACCCACTTTTGAGCTCGAGCTGCAACCTCTATGAAAGCCTGTGGGCTAATCTGGAAAGACGTTTTAAAGATGTCTTTCACACGCTGTGGTATAACCTCAATATCTTGAATATCGCCAAGGTTTGCTAGTACTTCATCCCTTACCTGCTCCCACAAGCCTTCAGCCTTTAGTGCGTTCACCATATTCACGTTTACTTCAAGGAACTTACCGCTCAATGTTGAACGACTAAATATCTGTGCAAATTGCGGATCTAAACCTGGTGTTGTACCAGCAACTAAACCTATATTAGCCGTTGGAGCGATTGCCATAAGGGTAGCATTTCGCATACCTTTCTTGGTCTTTTTTCGCAACTTATCCCAGTCAAGCCGTTGCTTTCTTGATACATCTACCTTAACTTTACGAGAGGTTGCTAAACTGTCTAAGGTGTCGAATGGTAATTCGCCCCTATCCCAGCCACTACCCTTGAAATTTGCATAAACACCTCTCTCTTTAGCTAAGTCTGCGCTAGTCTCAATAGCATGATAGCTAATAAATTCTACCAATTGGTCAATCAAGTCGTAAGACTCTTCACTCTCATACCTAAGCCCTAGTTTCTCTAGCACATCTGTAAAGCCCATAATACCTAAGCCAACTGCACGGTTTTGCTGATTTGAAAACATTGCTTCTGGTATTGGTGTACTAGTAATATCGCATAGATTATCTAGCTGGCGAATTGCGTTTTTGGTTGATACGGCCAATCTATCCCAGTCCCATTTAAGATTAGAGCCGAGGTGGTGTGTTAGGCTAATACTTATAAGGTTGCACACGGATGTATTCTTTGAATCCTGAGGTAAAGTTATCTCAGTACATAAATTACTACAATGAATAGTACCAGTGTTATTGTTTAAAGCACGCACATTAATTGTGTCTTTCCAAGTTAGCCACGGGTGACCTGTCGCCTGTAGGGACATTAGTATATGACGCCATTGTTGTCGAGCAGGCACTTTACTAAATTCCCGAATCTTGCCAGCCTCAGCCAATTTAACATACTCGTTGTAACGCACCGAAAACTCAGCCCCGTATAATTCAGCAAGGTCACCTGTCTCAGCAGGATCAAACATATACCAATCTTGTTCTTTTTCAACACGTTTCATAAACTCATCGCTCAAGTAGACAGCTGTATCCATTAGTCTAGTTCTTAAATACGGATCACCTGAATTTTGTCGTAAATCAACAAACTGCGGAAAATTTAGATGCCAGTTTTCCATATACATCGCTGCTGCGCCTGCTTTTTTACCTTTGCGACTAACCGCGAACAACGCTGAATCTATCATCTTCATAAAAGGTATTGGTCCAGTACTCTCTGTATTTGTCGTCTTAACTGGACTTCCGGCTGCTCGTAATTTTGTCATAGTGATGCCGATTCCGCCAGTGCCCTTAGCAATCCACATGGTATCACGGACACTCTTTGCGATAGATTCCATGTCATCCTCGACCTCCATTAAGAAACAGTTGGAAAGTTGTGGAAAAGCACCACCAGCATTTACACGAGTACTCCCGCCGGTTACATATTCCAACTTACTCATGTGATCATAAAAAGTCAGTGCGGTCTCAGTTGGATTTTCCTCATTATAGCTCAAGCCCATCGCAATTCGCATGTGAGTATACTGTGGGGTCTCAAGTGGTTGACCACTATTTTTTCGAAGCGCATACCTGTTTTTATTTGTAACAACACTGATGTACTTGAATAACCCATCGTAATCTGGCTCTAGGGCTTTAGCAAGCTTTTTCAGATCAAAGCGGCCATCGCTCATTCTTTTATCAAGTAGCCCGTCCTTCACAGCTTGCTTAACATAGCTGGGGAAGTTCTTCTCGTGTAAAGTCTTCAGCTCTTTACTAGACTCATAATCGCCTAATATGTTTTTATATATATTCTTGAGCAGCAACCTCGCTGCGATTTTGTCAAAGTCAGGGTCATCTTTGACATTTTGAAGCGCTGTTTGTATCACTGCTTCATCAAGCTGCTCTGTTGTAATTCCATCAAATAACGTCAACTGTAGCTCTGTAGCTACCTGTACTACCTTCGCAATCTGATCGGGCAGTCCCTCAGATGCCTTTACAAGTGCTAGGTTGATCTTATTGGCGTCAAATGGTACGCGAGTGCCATCGCGATGTACCACATGAATTCCGTTCATACCGTCCCCTTTTATTCTGAGTAGCTGTTGGTGCCAACCAGTTACTCAATTAATGTTTATATTATACATTTGTGTCTCCCCTCACACGGAGACAGCAGCAAACCAACGTATCTCTTCAATACGTAAAACCTCCCTAGGTTTGCGCTAATGTATATTTTATTGAACTACTACACATGTAGTGGTCTACATAAGACTATAGACCCTATATATAGGCTTTGCAAGTCTTTTTTGTAATATTTAGTATGTTTTTTTCACCACAAGCATAAATATTATAGTTTTATATCTGTTAGCATGTTTCTAGCGTAGTGTTGCTTTTTTACAACGCTATATATAGCGTACTATACTAACTTCTTGAATTTACTTTTCTAGTCTGTGCCTTAGCGCATCAATAAACGCTCTTTTCCAGAACTTCATTGCAAATACGCCGATTAATGGTCCAGCAACAAGCCTAAGCCAGGGCTTATGAATTATAACTTTATAATCATAGTTCACTATTGTACCATCAGGATGCTTTGATAAAGTAAGTTCCTCGTGACCAGAAGTACCAAAACTAGGGCTCTGGTTATCAGACACAAAACCCTTTCCTTGCAGTACCTCGGTCTCCATTACAACCGGAAAATGCGACCAAAAGACTTCACCTTAGCTTGTATCGACAGCTTATTACCATCACGTTTTACGATATTAACTTCCTTGGCAACTTTAGGGAAATATTTGGGCATATTCTCAAAATCAGTTATCAAATTAAATACGTCTTTTTGCGGCGCCCTAATAAACCAACTACCAGTAAGATGTATTTTATTCCTCATGTTCGCATTATACATTACTGCAGAATGTCTAAAACTATCAAGATATGATATACCTACTAAAGTGAGAGAAATTATAGCTGATGACAGCAAAAACAATCGCAGACTAAAAAAATGGCAGCGAACGTCACTTGGTGTATTGGCGTGCGGGTTTGCTGGTTTTATTGCGACTGCCCCAAGCTCAGTCTCACAGACACTTACCAATACCACTGTGCATGATAAATCTGGCCCTATCCCTTCAAATATTAGTTTCGAGCCTGGAAAATCTCAGCTAGACCTCGGCCCACTAGGCTCACTGTATAATGATGACCTAACGCGGTTTAATATTGGACTAGAGATAGATACTACCCAGCCACCAAGCTTATTGGATTATGTAATATCGGGTGAAAACACCGAATCACAACAAACTTTAAGTCAAATTACCGGTTTTTATGGCCAACCTGATGAAATCCTGGACAGCTATCAAGCGGCTGCCACCGACGAGGTAGCTAAAAATTTTATCAAGAACGAAATTATTCTTGGTCTGGGTGCAACAGGTCTAATCGGGATAGTGTTAGTTTCGAGTCGAGAAAAATATAAACGTATCGCAACAGCTAGTGCAATAGGAGTTATTGCAATCAGCTCTACCGGCGTAGCAGCATTGCGGCTCAATGAATGGTCCAACGAAAATCAACAACCTAGCCAAGTCTATACAATTACGACATTCAATAATACTGTGTCTAACTCCTCAGTATTGGCGGCGGCTTTGAACAGTTGGAAAAATGTCTATAATGAACAAGTTTCTAGAGAAGAAGGAAATAGTAAATTGTTTAGAGATACTGCGCTAGAGACGTTCAATAACCAACTAAACGATGGAGCCATACCTCCACCAAGCCCAAACGAGACTATGCTACTGGCGTTGTCTGATATTCACTCTAACCGTGACATGATATCTGTATGGACAGAGGTTGTTAAGCAAATCAATCAAATGTACGGTGAAAAAACTATCTCTTTACTATTGCTAAACGGAGATGAAACTTATGGCTCTGTAGTCGAGGCTAAAGCTGTCCAATTGATAGCAAAAATATTAGATAGTCAGGCAACTGCTGGGGTTGATGGCAATCATGATACCAAGACCACACATTCTCAAAAAATAAAAGCTGGAATAGAGGTACTTGATTGTGAGAGTAAGACAATAATGGACTTGAAAGTCGCAGGTTGTCCTGACCCAAACATTACCACCGTATCATCTTTGCTAACTAATGGTAACGACGAAATTAGAAACAAAAAAATACCGAGTCAATCAAAGACCGGAGAAGCACTTCAGAGATTAAACGATGAAGATAATCCAGATATACTTATCTCACCAACAGCATATAGCCTAAAATCACTACTCGGTATGAATAAAATAGACAAGCATGCGATGGATGCATGGTTTTCTAGCCAGACCTCGATCGCCAGCACCGTGGAAAATCTGGCATCATTGGTTACATATGGAAATTGGCACCGCCCACAAACTCGTAAGGAATTGCATAATGGAAGACGCTATAAAGTTGTACAGCACGATGACGGAAGATGGTCGGTCGTTGTTGAACTTGGCAGTGCAGGTGGTGCTAACCCAGAAGAAAGCCTATCAAAACTAACTCTCCCATTTACCACTCCGGGGGGTCTAGCAACTGGTGAGCTTATCACGATAAATAATGACAGTCATTTGGTTACTAAGCTCCAAAATATTAACTTTGACCCAGACGGTCAAGCAGAAATAATGAAAGTAGATCGAATCTTTCAGACTTGGCGGAGAGACAGGGATTCGAACCCTGGGTGAGTTTGACCCCACACACGCGTTCCAGGCGTGCCAATTCAACCACTCTTGCACCTCTCCGTACAGTTACTATTCTACAAGATACTTAATGAGCGTGCCAACTATACAAGTGTGTTATACTTATTATTACCTATAGCGTAATAGTTACTAACAAGCAAAGGTTACATCATGGACAATACACCCACACCGAATGACACCCCCCCTCAATCAAATATGCAAAATTTTGCTCAAGCTCCTACCGGTCAACAGCCTATCCAGCAGCCTGCCGGACAAGTGCAACAATTTGCAACCCCAAGTGCTACATCGTCACCAGGAGCTGGTACTAAATGGATCGCACTTGGGCTCAGCATCATCAGCATCGTTGGCTTTGTCGTTGCTTTTATCATGGGATACGTAGTAGTACTCTTTGGGTTATTAGGGCTTGCTGCGATCAGCATATCTATACGCTTAACGCCAAGACCAATTGCCACAATTGTTATTGGAGCAATTGGTACAGCACTTAGCTTTGGTTTCTATCTGATAGAAAAATTACTAGAAATACTATAATCATAATTAGAGCAATTGTTGCAAAAAAACCTATAATATATAGTTTCGCGAAAGTAAATTTTTTGACACCTGCTTCGTTAAGCATGCTGATAAATAGTAAAAGGTTCTGTTCACCTGTGTTACTGCTGCCCACAGCATCGCGTACCATGTCACCAAGGCCTATTCCATCAAGAGCACTAGCCGTTGCATTATTGCCATCAAATACTTTAACTATGTACTTTTTTCCTCCAACAAATAGCGAAAGAAACATAATAGTCGTCCATTCAATTCTAAACCCAGTCAGTTGGCTGATATGCACCGAGAAAACTATTTGTGAATACTGATTTGTTGCCTTGTCTATGGTGTATAGCGTGATTGTATCAGTTGCATCCCATGTTATATATGCCCTTTCAGCAGAAAAAAGTGTAATACCAGGCAAATATTCTACTTCAAAGGATAGTTTGTTTGTCTTGTCCATATAATTAATTTAACACAGCAATACACAGGCGTAAGTTGTAAAATTCACGTTGTACTTATGGTTGCCTTTATGTTCCTTCCACCTCTATAATATAAGAAATGAATAACCTAGTCGACAACACATCAGTTATTGATATACGTGGCCTAAAAAAACGGTTCGGATTAGGAGATGCTGAGCATTACGCAATTGATGGTCTTGATCTTAGAGTAAACAAAGGTGAGTTTATCGCCATAATGGGTCCAAGTGGTTGTGGAAAAACAACCTTACTGAATATTATTGCTTTGCTCGATATTGCAACAAGCGGTGATTATTTTATCAATGGGACGGACGTTTCAAAACTTTCGAGTGCAAAGCGAGCTCGCCAAAGAGCAAAACATATTGGTTTTGTCTTTCAAGATTTTAACCTGATAAATAATATGAATGTTATTGAAAATGTAGCACTACCCCTAACATACAGTGGCGTACGTGGTACCAAACGACTAGAGACTGCCAGTAAGATGCTGGCAAATTTTCACCTACATGAACGAGAATACTATATGCCCTCTCAACTTAGTGGTGGTCAGTCACAACGAGTTGCGATAGCTCGAGCACTTGTAACCAATCCATCGCTGATACTAGCAGATGAACCAACTGGTAATCTAGACAGTAAGGCGAGTCATATTATCATGGAAGAACTTTCAGACATTCATAAGCGCGGTAACACCATAATCATGGTCACACATAACCCAGACCTTACAGCTTATGCCGATCGTGTCATTACTATGCTGGACGGTACAATAGATACAGACACTAAGGACATCGGAAAAGAAAAAAAGACTACAAAAAAACGTCCCCTAAACAAACTAAAGGCGGCTTCAAAAAAGAAGAAGCAATCAACAAAGCCCCCGAAGGAAAGTGTAAAATGATACGGCCCCTATTATTTGAACATATTGCAACTGCTCGTGAATCATTACGGCGTACACGCACTAGAACCATGTTGAGTGTTATTGGAATTGCTATTGGCGTTGCCAGTATAACAGCAATCCTTGCATTAAGTGGTGGAATCACCCACGTTATTGATAAGCAGATCAAAAACACTGGTGATAATCTATTGATTGTAAAACCTAAAGTACAGACAGCTGACTCTGCCAACTTCACTAATCCACTATCGGCAAATCAATATACAACAAGCCCCCTAGATGAGTCAGACCTGGAATTAGTCTATAAAAATGAAAATGTTAAGATGGCAGCACCTTTGATGACTGTCGGTGGAACTGTTAAGTATAATAGTGGACCTCCAGTAAATGCAACAATCCTATCGACAACCCCATCCTTTACAGAAACCTCTCCCTTAGTACTCAGTGACGGGCAATTCATTGACTCAGTTACACTAGAAAATACTGCCGTACTTGGTGCTCAAACTGCAATCGATCTATTTGGAACAGAGCAAGCTGTAGGTAAAAGCTTTAAATTACGCGGTGAAAACTTTACAACGATTGGCGTGATAAAGCGCCAACAGTCGCCTATTAACTATAATAATGTTGACTTCGATAGTAGTGTAATCATTAGCTTCGATAGCGGAAAATTATTTAACCATGGGATTGCCCAAATTCAACAAATTAATGTAATAGCAAGTAATAGTGCAAATCTCGAAAAGCTAAGAGATCAACTAACCAAAGTAATTTCGAAAAATCACAGTGGGGATAGAGATATCAACGTCCTAATAGGAAAAGAAATAACGACACCAACCAACCAATTGTTTAACTTTATGCGTACAATGCTTGCTATGATTGCCGGTATTTCACTCGTTGTTGGGGGTATTGGTGTAATGAATATAATGCTAGTCAGCGTAGCTGAGCGTGTGCGCGAAATTGGATTAAGGAAGTCTGTCGGTGCTACTACCGGATCAATCGCGGCACAATTTCTGATTGAAGCACTAATTACTTGTTCAATTGGCGGCTTTATTGGCTTTATTAGCGGATACGCAGTGGCTTTTACGGCCAGTCGGTTCTTGCCGTATGACCCATTATTTAGCTGGGACATTCTACTGACTGCCCTATTGCTCTCAATTGGTATCGGTATAATTTTCGGGCTTTATCCTGCGATACGAGCCGCTCGTAAACAGCCGATTGAGTCCTTGCGTCATTCTAGATAATTACTGAACTCTAGCGAGCTCGTCTTTCAGCTTCGTAACTAACGGAACCGGGCCTGGATCAACACCATTCAAAATTCCTAAGTAAATACTAGTAAAATCTGCCAATAGGTGACCCCAGCATAGCTGCTTTAATAAACTATCACCAGCTAAATTAAGCGTATTTGCTTTTGGACGTCTCCCGCTCAACAGACGATCGCTAATTTCAAATCGTTTCAGTATTCTTGGATGTTCAAAATTACTTAACATGTCAAAAATTATAAATGGCTTTTCAACCGGATGTGATGTCCAGCCAATAAACTCATTATGATTAACTTCTGGATACGTATTGTAAAAAGCTACGTTTTTAGCATTCTCGTTCCAGCTAATTTTCCATTTGTAGGTCAGACATTTTGTTATATCACCGCCATAAAATACTGGGGTTTTACCAACGGCAAGCTCAGCAAGTTGCTTAGCCTGATTATTCACAGTCGGGACACTTTTTTGCCATAACTTTGCCTCATCCTTAAGCCAATCATGCACACTCGCCAGATCGTTAAGATATGGTTCGGCATCGATGATCTTAAATACATCAAGCAAAGCTAGAATTGCTCTGACTTGTATAAAAGTAAGCATCCGGGGCTGAATCTTAATCTGAGGTAGTAGTACATGACTGAGACTCTCATCAATCGCTCGGTCAGCAAGAGTCCCACCACCGGCAATTATTGCTCGATTAACGTCCCTAGTCTTACCCTCCTCTAGCGCCTCAAGTACTTCCTCGGTGTTTCCAGAACAACTACCATAAATTACTAGTGTATTAGAATCAACATATGGTGGTAGATTATATGATTTCACAATTTCGATAGGTATGCCGATCTCTTTCTTGAGCCACGTCTGTACAAATTCTGCCGCTAATGCTGATCCACCCATCCCTACAAAGACTAGTGATGATATCTGGTCCGTAAAATTAACTCGATTGACAACATCTACTTCCATAATGAGCTGATCTGGCTGCATTACACCAGAGTCTAATGTTTTCTCAGTATCACGTTGTTCTAATAGCTTAAGCTCATCTAGCATACTACCTCCTTTTATGTTGCAAGTATCGATACTTATATGGTACAGTACTAGTAAGAAAAAGCATAATTGATATGAATCTTTTATAAATGGGGGTGGCATGACAGATGATATTAATAAATCAGTTGCAAGCGATGAACAGGAGCTAGCCAAAGCATTAGCAGGAGTAACTGACCAGGCTGAACAGACTACTGACCAATCTGTGGGCTCAGCCGATTCAACGACTGTAACACCTGGTTTAACCTCAGCTACTACTCAGGATCCAGCCATCACTACTTCCTCACCGTCACTAGCTGCTACAGATAGCGATAGCCTACCTGGATCGATAACAGCAGACACATCTTCGTATCCAAATACAGCAGATGATTTAACTTCTATAAAACAGCAGGCCCTCGTAGAACTTCGTCCACTGGTAGATAAGCTAAATGTCTCAAATGAAGAGAAATTCGACACATATCTACTGCTCCTACGTAGCACCGACGACAAAGAATTAATTTCCCCTGCACACGAAGCCGCAAAACTAATCGAAGATGAAACTCGCCGTGCTCAAGCACTCCTAGACATCATAAAAGAAATCGATTTCTTGTCACAAAATAAAGCTAGCTAGCTAGCTTGCTTGCACCAAACACCTCTCG
>JAGQNA010000001.1:0-77549 GCA_020428315.1 Candidatus Saccharimonadota bacterium | reverse complement strand
GCTGTAGTGGCTTGTGAAATTTGTTCAGAAATTTCGTCAATATCTTGTTGTAGACCATCAGCCTTGTCGAGTCGATTATTGTAGTCTATCTCTTTGGCATTTTCATCACTAAAACGTCGACCATCCTCGAACATTTCCATCAGTATATCTGGTGATGGCTCATTCTCTGGAGACCTCTCTACTTTACCTATTTGACGTTCAGGGTCAAAACCCGGAAATTTTTCGAAACCACGTTCCATATACCTATAATACCAAACTACGCTTTACCTTTGAGTCGCTCACCAACAGTAATAACCTAACCTAAGAGTCCTAGTGCTTAAGATGTCTGTAGTCATAATTATGATACTTACCCCAGAAGAAAGCCCTATATCCTTGATGCCATCTGGAATTTAATGTCGTAAATAGCTCATACGGCTAAGTTATTACCTGTTGATAAATCATCTCCGTTAGAAAATAAGATCCGACATCTTATATGTGAGTTTATGCAAACGTAACTTAGTTATTTAAAACTACATCATTCCAGGCATGCCACCAGGCATACCACCGCCAGCTAATGGTTCTTCCTTTTCTGGTATAGATACAACTAATGCACCCATAGTAGCTGCTGTTGCAGCAATAGATACGGCATTCTGAATTGCTTGCTTTGTAACGCGTACCGGATCGATAACACCAGCTTTCTTGACGTCAATCAAGCCTTTTTCTGGCATCATGACATTAACTCCCTGCCCCGCCTTAGCCGATTCAACTTGTGACAGTAATGCTTCTGAATTTAGACCAGCATTTCTAGTAATCTGTAAGAATGGCTGCTTCAAGGCAGTTTTAACTACCTGACGGCCGGCTGCAGTACTATCACTACCTGAAATCTTGATTTTATCGGCTAAGTTCACTAATGTAACGCCTCCACCGGCAACAATACCTTCAGCAAGAGCTGCTTTAGTGGCTGCCACTGCGTCATCAACCCGGAATTTTTTCTCGTCAATTTCAGTTTCGGTTGCACCACCAACTTTAATAACAGCAACCTTCCCGCTAAGGGCAGCGGCTCTCTTCTCAAACTGCTCTTTCTCATACTCACTAGTTGCGTTATCAGCTTGGATTATAATCTGTTTAATCCGGCTGTCGATTGCCTGGACCGAGCCAGCCCCTTCTATAATTGTAGTGTCATCTTTTCCAGCAATTACTTTGCGTGCGCTACCAACTACCTCAAGACCAACGTTCTCGAATGTCATTCCTTGATCTTCTGAAATTACAGTTGCACCAGTCAGTATTGCCATATCAGCCAAGATCTCTTTACGTCGGTCGCCAAAGCTTGGAGCTTTAATAACAACAGTGTTCAAGGCACCTTTTAGTTTGTTTAAAACTAAAATGCTGAGCGCTTCACCTTCAACCTCATCTGCGACTAGTACGATATCTTTCTTGCCAGATTGAGCAAGCTTTTCGATTAATGGAATCAGCTCCTGAGCCGTTGAGATTTTTTTATCTGTAATCACGATTGACGGCTTATCATAGACAGCTTCCTGACGATTTGTATCCGTGACGAAAAACGGTGATGCCCATCCCTTATCAAGACTAAAGCCTTCGACAACTTCGCTCTCCATATCTAGACTCTGACCAGCTTCAACTGTGATTACTCCGTCTTTGCCGACCTTTTCCATTACATTAGCAATCAATTTACCGATTGCTTCATCGCCAGCTGAGATAGTCGCAACTTCTGCAATTCGCTCAGATTTTCCTTCAATACTTTCAGCTAATCCATCTAGTTCAGCTACAATCTCGCGACCAGCCTCTTCAATCCCCTTCTTGAGTTCCATTGGATTATGACCGGCTGCAATTAAGCGGTTAGCTTCTTTCAAAATCTGATAGGTAAGTACCGTAACAGTGGTAGTACCATCACCAGCTGACTTATTAAGGTTACTAGCAGCTTGCTTAATCAAATCAGCACCAACTTTATAGCCAAGCGTCTCGTCATCGACTTCAGGCAAATCCACCGCCTCAGCAACGGTAACACCGTCGTGGGTCACAGTTGGCGCGCCGTATCCTTTAGCGATAACAACATTACGTCCCTTTGGCCCATATGTTACTTTTACGGCATTGTATAGTGCTTCCGCCCCACCTAAAATACGTGTTCGTGCATCATCATCATAAAAAACTTTTTTAGCCATATTGTTCCTCCTAGACTGTTCCTAATATATCTTCTTCTTTGACTATCAAGTATTCGATACCGTTAATCTTAATGTCTGTGGTCGAATATTCTTTATAAAGAATTTTGTCACTTTGCTTGACATGCTTTACATCTTTTCCGATCGCAACTACGTTTGCGAGAACTGGTTTCTCTTTTGCAGCGTCAGGTAAATACAAACCGCTAGCAGTTTTATCTTCAGCTTTTTCGCGTACAGCAACGACTCGATCGCCGAGTGGCTTGATTGGTGAACTCATGTTTCCTCCTAGTTATATCGTTATATAATAAGTTTAACAAAATAAGCTGGCACTCGTCAAGCGTGAGTGCTAATTTAGTAAATTGGGCGTTTCTTTATTTTTGTATTGATCTTGCGATGAATCTGACCACCTATGCCCTTCCATACTTTATACTTCTTTCTATCAAAAATTTGATCAACAGCACCTAAATAATCTGTAACCTCTTGAGAAAACGATAGTTTAAATGTAGCAAGTCCAGCGAGCGGATGCTTAGAATTATCGATTTTGTCACTTGGTGGTACACCATGCATATCATATGCCTCAACACCTCTAGCCTTTAAATCTTTCATAATCGTCCATTGTAATAAATGAGCAAAATGCTTATTGGCACCTCGTACGGACGCACCATCTTTATAGAGAGCTTTTTTACCAAATAAACATATAAACGCTGCGGCGACAGGAATACCTTCCGCCGTTTTTGCGACATACAACTCACCCAGACCAGCCTTTGACATTTCACTCCAATATGTTGAGTGGTATGAAAATGGCCGTATTATAAAACCTCCTCGCTTAGCCGTAGTTCCATAAATGTTATGCAGCCACTTCATTGTTGTGTGATCGAGTGCTTGTTTTTCGACACGAAGGCCATCTTTCTCTGCTTTTCGTATCTCACGTCGCGCTCGCTGACGAAACGACGCCAACAAATCGTCTTCCGACTGTCTCAAGTCAATCCAAATAGTATGAGCATTGGGCTGAATTGGACTTCGCAAAGATAGTTCATGTGGCAATGGTATATCGCGCGACAATAATGGCTCCATTGTAATCATGAAAAATCGTTTTGACATATGCTTTTGATGAAGGTGTACAATATCATTTAACTGTCGTATCGTATTCACTCCCGGTCCACGCCGAATATAAGCCATCTCACCAACTCCAACAAACTTCCGCGCCAGTACGCTCGCAGCAATTTCTGTGCCGTCGCCTAAATGATACCTCCAGCGCTCAACATGCCAGCCATCTTGCTCCTTCAGACTTGATAATATAGCACACTGCATAACATCACCACCGTCAGGATTATCCAAAAGCGCAGCATCCCACTCTTTATCAGAAACAGCTGTTTTAATCTCTATGTAGCCGCCACCTGTCATTCTACGAATCCTTGTGCAACAAGGAGTTCAGCCGTAAGCACAGCACCACCAGCTGCGCCTCTAATAGTATTATGCGCTAATGATACGAATTCCCAGTCGAACAGCTCTCCCTCTCTTAATCTTCCAACGGAAACAGCCATGCCTTTTCCATTATCTCTATCAAGTAGCACCTGGGGTCGAGTCTGCTCGTCAAAATAATATATTGCTTTATCTGGTGCTGATGGCAATTTTTCGATAAATGGTACGTTTGACGTATTAAACGAGTCTATGGCAGTAATAATCTCATCATATGTCGGTTTACGCTCAAACGATATTCCTACGCTTGCAGTATGCCCATCGGATATTGGTACTCTCAAGCACGTTGCTTGAATACGCAAATCTTCAGCAGCTCTAATACGGTCATTATCTAGTACGCCAAGTACTTTTAGCGGTTCATGTTGAGATTTTTTTTCTTCGCCATCTATGTATGGAATAATGTTGCCATCCATTTCTGGCCAAGTGGTTAATGTCTTACCTGCGCCAGAAACAGCCTGTACACTTGTTACCTGTACCTTACGTGGCTTAAATTCCCGTAACGCCTGCATAATCATGAGATATGACTGTATGGAGCAATTTGGTTTTACAACAATACCACCTTTGTGCCAGTCGTATTGGGCTCGTTGGGCTGTTAATAGTGCTGAATGCTCAGGGTTTACCTCTGGGATCATCATAGGAACTTCACTGTTCCAACGATGTGCCGAGTTATTAGATACAACCAAGACATTTTTTGATGCGTACATCATTTCAATATCTCGAATCATATCTTTATCGATTGCAAGTGCACAGAATACGATATCCACTTCATCTGCAATTACATCTACATCGTCAATCACGGAGTAGAGTGTCATATTAGCTATTCGCTCTGGAATAGATCCATCCATACTCCACCGATCCTTCACGGCTTCAGCGTACAGTTTACCAGCCGACCGTGGAGATGCCGCTATTGTAGAAATTTCAAACCACGGATGATTAGAAAGCAATGTAACAAAACGCTGCCCCACCATTCCTGTTGCACCCAAGATACCTACACGGTATATTTTTTGCACCATATAACCTACGCCTTTCGTTTATTCATTAGTTGCAGTCCTAAGCCCTGATGCAATACGCGCACCGCTAGCAGTTCGTCTTCTGACTTAACCACAACTGATAAGCTCTTCCCTGAATGTCCTTGGGCCACGGCCCTACTGCTTACGCCACCCGCCGAAAGAGAAGAAAAAATAACACCCATAGCCATAGGAATCACATCTCTGCCATCACCAACAACCGCAACAATTGAGACATCATTATCTATAGTAATCGTGATATTTCCGTCTTTTATGTCACTATTGAGTAGCTTAACTAATTGCTCTGATTTTTCCATTGAAATAACAAATGACACTGTTCCTTCATGCGATGCTTGCGTCATTAAATACACGGTAATCTTATGTGCCACAATCAACTTAGTAGCTAGTGAAACCACCGATGTCACACCGTCATAATCACTACTGTGTATTGACACCACTGAGAGCTGCGACTTTTTTGTGACCGCTTTGATATGATGGTTTGATTGCTCAGGAAACGAAGATATCCTCGTTCCCGCTGCATCTAGGCGAAAAGTATTTTTAATACGAATCGGAATATTCTTTAGTGACGCAGGTATCATCGTTAACGGATGCAATACCTTTGCTCCATAGTAAGAAAGCTCAGATGCTTCTCCGTATGACAAGTCAGCAATAGTTTGCGCATCAGGTATAACACGTGGATCAGCGGTCATCACACCTGTTACATCGGTCCAGATAATTACTTCACTAGCGTCGAGGCAATACCCAAGAATAGTCGCAGTATAATCAGATGCACCCCGACCCAACGTAGTTACCTCACCTGATTCTGTGGCACCTATAAAACCTGTAACGACGGGCGTTATACCCTGTCTTAGAAGTGGCAATAGCCGTGCCCTAGCTAATGACTCTGTTTTTTCAAGAATAGGCTGTGCATCAGTAAACTCCTTGTTTGTACGAATAAGTTCCGTAGCACTTATTGCCTGTGTGTGGTTAGTTTTCGACTCAAGCGCTGCTGCAACCAACTCCACACTTAACCGCTCACCGAAGGAAACAATTGCGTCATAACCTGTTGAACGATTAGTGATACGAGCCGTCTGTTCTGCTTGTTGTTCCAACTCCTCAAAGATTTTTTGTATGCGTTTTTCAATGTCTATGCCATACTTTGCAATACTCCTGGCAATATCAATATGCTGATCTTTAAGTTCTTGCAATACTTCTTTATATGCGATGTCTTTTTTGGCCGCAAGAGAATGAATATTTACCAACTTATCAGTTACGCCACCCACGGCAGAAACAACCACTACTTGAGGCGTATCGTCATACTGCTTCACAACCGAAGCGACCTGCAAGATACGCTCGGCACTGCCAACAGAGCTGCCACCAAATTTCATTATTCGTACTTCGTCCATGCCAATAGTTTACTAGATTACGTCCTGAGCGCGATGATTGCTATAATAGTACTATCTATGAGTATACAAGAAAACAACCCGCAAGACATTATTAACTATCATGAATCAAACGTTCGTGGCTACTGTCGCCAATTCCCGTTTATCATTCACAGCTCCGAGTATTCAACAATAACAGATACAGACGGAAACCAATACATAGATTTCTTTACAGGAGCCGGGGCACTAAATTATGGGCATAACAATCCTACGATTAAACAAGCCATGGTCGAATATCTTAACAGTAACGGCATCATACATGCACTAGATATGGCAACAGAGGCGAAAATAGCATTTATAAAATCATTTGTAGAAAATATTTTACGGCCAAGAGACATGGCCGATTACAAGCTGCAATTCACCGGGCCGACTGGAACAAATGCCGTTGAGGCAGCCTTAAAACTTGCCCGAAACAATACAAAACGGACTGATATAATCGCTTTTCATAATGGATTTCATGGTGTAACACTTGGTTCACTTGCGGCTACTTCAAATCCACATTTTCGTAATGCTGCAGGTATACCCCTAGAACACGTGTTTTTCTTTCCTTATGACAACCCTGATATCACTGTAGGTGAGTCTCTTAATATGCTAACAAACGCGTTTACCACTCATATTGAAGAGCGAGGCAAGCCAGCTGGTACTATCGTTGAAGTAATTCAGGGTGAAGGAGGAGTAAATGCTGCACGACCAGAATGGATCACGCATCTTCGTAAGCTTACTAATCAGCACGATATACTATTAATTGTTGATGACATACAGGCTGGTTGTGGAAGAAGTGGTACGTTCTTTTCATTCGAAGAAAGTAATATCAAACCCGATATAATAACTCTTTCAAAATCAATATCTGGATCTGGATTGCCGATGTCATTAGTGCTTATTAAAGAACAATTCGATATCTGGAAACCAGGTGAACATAATGGTACTTTTCGGGGAAATAACTTGGCATTTGTCAGTGCGAAAGCAGCAATAGACACTTTCTGGAGTACATCAGATTTTATCGATACGCTTAAGCAACGCATTGATGTTGTTACACAAGCCTTAAATGAAATCATCAAGCTGGTACCAGCAGAACTTACACACAAAGGAAGAGGAATGATGCAGGGTATAAGTTTCGTAAATCCGGACAATGCCAAGATCGTCGCCGAGACGTGTGTTAATAATGGCCTTATCATTGAACGTGCTGGGCCACGCGATGAAGTCATAAAACTACTCGCACCCCTCAATATAAGTGAAGACGAGCTTCAACGAGGACTTTCGATTATACGTTCTGCTATTCAGGAAGTACTCGGTTAATTTCTATCCTTATTTAGATACTTTCTTAGCCTTTGGGTTTGCCTTTATCGCCTTTTTTATGGCACTTTTAGCCGTATCTGGCTCACTCCATGGAAATACTTCATTACCACGCTCAATCGTCTTTTCATGCCCCTTACCAAGACTGATGACCAGATCATCTTTTGATTGGACTAGTGTCATCGCAAAATCAAGTGCCTCTGTACGATCGTTAATCAAGAACAAATCTTTGTCCCTTACCTTGCCTGCTTTCTCTGCACCCACTGCAATATCATTCATAATTTGCTCACCTGGTTCGTCACGATCGTCTTCCTCAGTCAGTATAACCACGTCCGCATACTTTCCGGCTATTTCGCCCTGAATTGGTCTCTTAATTTTGTCTCTATGAGCCGGACTTCCGAACACTACAACAAGTTTACCTTTTGTAATTGGAACAATATTCTCAAATACACGCTGAAATGCGTCTGGAGTACCACCATGATCTATAATTACCGAAAAATTCTGACCAGCATGTATCTTCATCATACGAGCCTCAACGCCCTTCAATGCTGCAATCCCTTTTTCAATTTGAGATTTACTTAATCCTAATTCCTCACCTACGGCGACAGCCGCTAACGCGTTTGATACGTTAAAGTCACCAGGAATATTTACTGTCATTGAATACTCACCCTTGTCACCAACAGCGGTAAAGTTGCTTCCGTCTGTACCTAGTTTAATACTACGGGCAGATACATCTGCCTTATGCGGACCGTACGTCACATACCGCTTTGTTGTTGAACCGAACAGTTTGGCAGCCGGATCCTCGGCGTAGACAACCCCGAAATTACGTTTTGACTTCGCCACTATCTTAAACAGTTTTCGCTTTGCTTCCCGATAACTCTCAAAAGTACCATGGTAATCAAGATGTTCATGAGTAACATTAGTCATTACGGCAATCTCAAACGGAACACCCCATACACGATTCTGTACCAATGCATGGCTCGATGCTTCGATAACGACCCACTCAGCACCAGCTTCCTTGAAGTCTTTAAGTCTTTTCTGGAGCTGAGGAGCCGAAACTGTAGTCATATGTTCTATCTGTTGATGTACGTCATTGTTTAAACCATAGGTAGTCGTGCTTAGATGTGCAGTACTATAGCCTGCCTCTTTAAGCATGGTATAGATCATGTTGGTTGTTGTAGTCTTACCGTTCGTTCCCGTCACGCCAATAAACTTCATGTTTCGAGCAGGAAAGCCGTATCTAAGTACAGATATTATAGCTATAAGTAAGTGCCACTTTGGCACAATTCGTATAAACAGTTGTTCAGGTATAATTTTTTTGAGAATTTTCTTCATATACGACAATTGTAGCAAATAGGTATGCGCTTAGCTATACCTTAGACAGACCGGTAACGGCCGTCAGATTACCAGTTTCATCTCGTTGTGCGAACGCGTGACCAAATAGCAATACCGTATCACCCTGTCTAGCTATCTGGATTATTTTGCGGTAGGCACCCTCTGGTGATACGACTCGTTCTATATCCGTTTTATCGCGCTTAAAGTCGTTAACATCGAGTAAGATTAAGCGTTGTGCCTGAGTTGACAATTGTTCAATATTCTTTTCACCAACCTTCGAGGCATCAACTACAACAATCAATCGGCGCTTAACGAGTTTAGCAATGTCACTAATAATTGAACTGATTGTCGAAAAGTCATCCGCCATATCAATTGCTACTGAATATACGTTTTCGACATCTAGGTATTGATAGTTACAAGACACCTCTTCGATGTCAGCAACTGACTCGTCTATATCAGTCAGAGGTAAGTGTAATGCATAAACTCCCGCCACTGCAGAAGCAATATTGAAACAGTTAAATCTACCAATCAAATGAGTCGCAAGACTTAATTTGACTTGATGGTCGATTACTAGTTTAAATTCCGTTCCCTTTCGGTATTGTTTAATATCCGTTATGACAGCATCTGTCCTTCCGTCAACACTAAACGACACCATAATATCCTCATTGTCGACTAATGGGTCTTCGCCAGAGATAAGACCGTATACAAATTTGATAGGCTGGGCTACCTTAAATAACCTGGAGGCTTGCTCAGTCGTAACACAACTCGGTACAATTAAAATATCGGCATGCAGTTTTTGGAGTACCTTTGAATTAAAAAGTGGCTCTCCGATTCGTAAAACTACAAATGAACTTTTAAGTTTGCTCGCGATGTACAATTCTTCATATAATTCGTCGACTGTGTAAATGGTGTCGTCGCTAATAGATACAACTTCTCCTTGGGTTTGTAGGATATGAGAAAGTATTGTAGCAGCCGTACGCTTCCCTCTCGCACCACCGATAAGAACGATTTTTAGATGTCTATTTTCGGGTTTCCATTTCTTCCGTGACATTCGTGCTAACTGACGATCCTTCCATCCCAGATTGTCACTTCTTAGTCTTTTCCCCATGGCTTTATTTTACACTACCAGTCAACAAGGTATACTGTATATAATGAAAATACTTGGAATCGAATCCAGTTGCGATGAAACCGCAGCAGCAGTCGTTGAAAATGGCGAAATCTTGCATAGTTCGGTCGTGCACACGCAGATAGACATACATGCTACGTATGGCGGTGTAGTTCCAGAGGTAGCTGCAAGAAATCACCTCGAGGTTATAAACCCCGTAGTGCGGCTAGCTCTTGCTAACGCGCAATGCACCTGGAATGACATCGATGCAATCGCGGTTACGAATACGCCCGGACTCGTTGGTTCACTACTTATTGGAAGCTTAACGGCACAGATGCTCGCCTTTTTACACAATATACCTCTCTACCCTGTCCACCACGTCGAAGCACATGTCTATGCAAATTTCATTACGAAACAATCTGGCTTTTCACAGGAAAAATTGCAATTACCAGTCGAGCAACCTAAATTCCCATTATTAGCCCTGATTGTCAGCGGTGGACACACACAACTCGTCTTATTCAGAAATCATGGAGATTTCATACTGTTAGGCGCAACCCGTGATGACGCGGTTGGTGAGGCATTCGATAAGGTTGCTAAGATACTTGGATTTCCCTACCCAGGTGGTCCTTCAATAGCAAAGGCTGCAGAAGTGGGTAACCCTCGTACTTATTCTTTACCTAAGCCTAAATTGGACTCGCCGTATGAATTTTCATTCTCAGGCCTTAAAACAGCCGTTCTACGTGCAGTACAGCACGAAGTGGGCGTAGACATTACTTTTCCCTCTCATAAGCTCTCAGAGCGTCTGACGAGTGCCCAGCGTAATGATTTTGCTGCAAGCTTCCAGCATACAGCCGTAGACATACTTGTTGACGCGACTACACATGCCTTTGCACGTGAAGACG
The DNA here is from genome assembly GCA_020428315.1 of Candidatus Saccharimonadota bacterium. Lineage (GTDB taxonomy): Bacteria > Patescibacteriota > Saccharimonadia > Saccharimonadales > Saccharimonadaceae > JAGQNA01. Next base: position 66,830 of record JAGQNA010000001.1, on the reverse strand, counting down.
TTGCTAGCGTGGTCATTGCTGGCGGAGTTGCCGCAAATCACGAGCTCAGAACGCATCTCGCAAATCGATTACCGATTCAGATACACTACGCGCCTCCGCAATTGTGCACAGACAATGCCGCAATGGTCGCATCACTCGGCTATTACTTTTCACGTGAAAAGTCGGCGATAAATCCACTTGATATTCGTATCGCGCCACGCCTTACGATGACTGCCCGTTGATACCTCGGCTTGAGGGAAGCATCGCCTGAATCGTAACGTATGCGGTGTTATACTTTAATAATGCATGAGCATTTCTTACAGTCAAACACATGGGCAAAATTTCAAAAAGCATTGGGCAACACTGTCTTAAAGCATACTACAGAGACATGGTCATATCTTGCAATCGTTGAGAAAGATCGTTTTGGAACATACGTATATGCACCTTATGGACCATACGCAGTAGACGAAACGGCGCTAGGGAAGGCGACTAGGCATTTACTCGCTGCATCAAAAGGGCAGGTGCATACGTGGTGTACATAGAGCCATTTCCACCTGTTACGCGCGAGATGGCACAGACAGTGCTACCGCCTATCGGTGCAAAAATGTCAACCTACCGCCAACCATCGACAACGCAAATAATAAATCTTGAACAGCCCCTTGATGATATTATTTCGCAAATGAGTGCTACGCAACGTAATCTGTATAGGAATCACGAAAAAAGGGTCTAAAAATCCGTCAGAGCACCAGTGAGAATGATATGTCCATCTTTACGACACTATTTAAAGCAAAATGCTAGTGTTAAGAGCTTTTATATACGAAAAGAGAAGTTCTTTTCTACAATGGCACATACACTACTAAAAGCGGGAGGTGCAAAACTTTACATAGGCTGGTATGAAGAGACTACTCCAGTTATTGCGTCGCTTGTATATGACAGCATCGACACGCGTTACTATGCTTTTGTCGGCCGTGACTACTCATTCGACAAGCTCCGAGCAAATGGACCTCTGGTAAGTCGTTTGATTGTTGATGCAAAGAAGGCGGGCAAAAAATCATTCGATTTGTACGGTATTGCAGATAGCGATGACCCTAAACATCCGCTTTACAGCTTCACAGCGTTCAAAAAGACATTTGGAGGGGAGTCAGTTCAGCTTGCTGGCACGTGGGAAATACCCCTCAATAACAAGAAATACTACACAAAAAAAACGCTTCAACACCTGAAGAAGCTAGCTAAACGTTAACCATGGTTGTGCTAGAATAAGCACCATGGCACATACTATCGAACATTTTCTACAATCTGAATACTGGCAGAAGTTCAACGAAGCACTTGGGAAAAAGACTATTACAGTAACTGGGCAGGATTTTCGCTATTTAGCGATTATTGAAAAAACTAGGCTAGGCACTCGTCTATATTGTCCGTATGGACCAGTTTTTACAAGTAAAACAGGTTTTGAAGCTGCTCTAGCATCTCTAAAGACAGAAGCAAAGCTTTATGGAGCCCTCTATATTAGAATCGAACCTACCCAACAAATCAGTAACGAAACAATCTCAAAGTTTGGTTTAAAAAAAGCACACAAAGACATTCAACCCTTAGCAACTATGTTGAATAACGTGGCTACAGATGAAGCAACGATAATGGCTGACGTATCGCAGACCGTAAGACAGATATGGAAAAAAAATCAAAAGCGAGAAATCTCATTTAGAAACAGTTACGACGTTAAAGATATAGAATTGTTTGTAGACATGGCAAAATGCGTATCAGATAGAACTGGCATCAAACAACATTCAGCTGAATATTTCAAAACACTTGCACGCACGTTGTTTCCATCAAAATCTGCAGGAATAATGATTGCAGACTATGAAGCTAAGCCGGCAGCCGCAATTCTGTATTTGCAAAACGAGTCTACGATGTACTACTCCTACGCCGCCTCATACGACACCTATCGTTCATTTAATATTGGTACGAGTTTGGTACTTCATGCATTACTAGTAGCACACAGACAGAACAAACGATATTTCGACTTTTGCGGGGTTGCGCCAAAGTCCAGTAACGGAAATCACCCATGGAGTGGCTTTACACGATTCAAACAAAGTTTTGGAGGTGAGTACACCGAGTATGCAGGAACTTGGGAACTGCCGGTTAAAAATGTACGATATACCATCTACAGAGGTGGTGTAGCAACTTATAAAATTCTCCGGAATACCAAGTCAGCTGTAAAGTCGTCGTCATGATACAATTTATTGTAGTAGTAACGAAATACTAGTATCCGTCATAAGGAGTTTGATGAACCTACCTAAAACTTACCAGCCCGACCAATACGAACCAAACATCTATGGACTATGGGAAACTTCTAACTCATTTCGTCCAAGTGGGGTAGGGGAGCCATACTCTATAATCCTTCCACCGCCAAATGCAAACGGTAATCTTCATATCGGACACGGCCTGACGGTCGCACTTCAGGATACGCTTGTACGATGGCAACGTATGAAAGGTAAAGACACCTTATATCTACCGGGTGCAGACCACGCCGGCTTCGAAACATGGGTAGTTTACGAAAAGGAACTACAGAAGCAAGGGAAAAGCCGATTCGATTTTTCACGTGAGCAGCTCTATAGCAAGGTTTGGGATTTTGTCGATAAGCAACGAGGCAATATGGAACTTCAGTTGCGTGCACTTGGTGCAAGCCTTAGCTGGGAACATATGGTTTTTACACTCGACGAAAAGGTTGTCCAAACTACCTATAATACCTTCAAGCAGCTCTGGGATAAAGGACTTATCTACAGAGGTGAGAAAATGGTTAACTACTGCACTACTCATCAAACAGGCTTTGCTGACATTGAGATTAATCATAAAAATGAAAAGTCTAAGCTGTGGAAAATTGCCTATCCATCCCTAGATAAAGTAACTGAAATTATAGTTGCCACCACCCGTCCTGAAACAATGCTTGGCGATGTTGCAGTTGCGGTACACCCTGATGATGAACGCTATAAACATTTAATAGGTACAACTGTCCAGCTACCTCTGGCTGATCGAGAGATACCTGTGATAGCAGATGAATATGTAGACCCTAATTTTGGTACTGGAGCCGTCAAGATAACACCTGCGCATGATCCAAATGACTTCGAAATAGGCGAAAGACACAATCTTCCTCGTATTCAAGTCATTGGCTTTGATGGAAAGATGACAAATGTGCCTAGCCAATTTGCTGGACTTGAAGTCCTAGATGCACGGAAACGAATCCTAGCCGCACTTGAAGCTGCCGACTTTCGTCGAGGTGAAGAGACATTAGAAAATAGTATTGCGCATTGCTATAAGTGCAATACAATCATACAACCACTAGTCAAGGATCAGTGGTTTCTGAAGACTCAACCTCTAGCCAAAAGGGTAATCGATATAATAAATAGTGGTGAAGTTAAATTTTACCCCGAGAGTCGCACTAAAGCTCTACTTTATTATCTTGAAAACTTACGCGACTGGAATCTTAGCCGTCAGATTGCTTGGGGAATCCCAATTCCAGCTTTTCAAAATACTGCCGATGCCAATGATTGGGTTTTTGATACTCGTGTAGACCAAAAATCGATCGAAATCGATGGCAAGGTCTACCGACGCGAAGAAGACACGTTCGATACCTGGTTTAGTAGTGGTCAGTGGCCATTCATAACAACAGATTTTCTAGACGGTGGCGAACTATCAAGATTCTACCCATCAAATGTTATGGAAACTGGTCATGATATTTTATATCCTTGGGTTAGCCGAATGCTAATGCTCGGGCTAGAAGTTACCGATAAGCTACCATTTAAAGATGTATACTTGCACGGGCTTGTGAACGACGCCCATGGCAAAAAAATGAGTAAAAGTAAAGGCAATGTCATTAATCCGATGGACATGGTGTCAAAATATGGCTCAGACGCATTCAGAATGGGCATTATGGCTAGCCGTAGCGCCGGTCAAGACCAAGCTTTTAGTGAAGCAAAGGTAATAGCAGGACGTAATTTCTGCAATAAATTGTGGAATACTGCGCGCTTCATCGAAAGTAAACTACTAGACATGTATAAATCTAGTGAACCAACACCTATCTCACTAGCCGATCATTGGATAATTAGAGAACTAAATAACTCAATTAAGTCTATCGATGAACTTCTTAGCCAATACAGGTTTGCTGAAGCTGCTGAGGTCGTATATCACAGCCTCTGGGATAATCTAGCTGATTGGTACATCGAATCAAGTAAAGCTGAGCTTAATCATGACGTTCTAGTCTGGGCACTAGACGTAACATTACGGATTTCACATCCATTTGCACCATTTGTTACAGAAACAATCTGGCAAACACTTCCTTGGTACAACGAGCAACTCATAATCGCTGACTGGCCAACACATGTTAATTTCGATGAGATATCAGCATCTCAGTTTGATAGATTAAAAAATTTTATAACTGAGGTTAGATTTGTTGCCAACGAACTACCGGGTAATGAAAAATATGATTTATTATACGGCAACGACAGTTTGATCAGCGAAAATCTTGAGCTAGTCAAACATCTCGTAGGATTTTATATAAAAAGTATTGACCATACCGATCAGCCTAGAGGGCTCAGAATTGCTAGTGAGGGTAGGGAAGTTTGGTTTGACATTGATAAGAATACCCTAAATGACCACCAGTCAAACCTTGAAGTGCGCTTATCAAAAGAACACTTCAGGGCCAAATCTTTACGCAAACGATTAGAGAATTCTTCGTATATAGAAAAAGCACCGCCACAGCTCGTAGAAGAGTCACAGAAAGAACTCCGTGAAATTACTGAACGAATTAACAAACTCCAAGAAGAACTTAAGGTAATCGACTCTTCAAACTAAACTGGTAGTAGACAATCATCAAATGGGTTCTGCCCACGAATTTTATTATTCATCCGATACCGTTTATCGTCTGAATTCCGGCTACAAATACTTGGTACCCGATAAGTATATTTACTTACAGATTTTTTTACCGACACCTTATCGACATGTGTATGTAAGTCGCTAGTATGTGTAAGTGATTGTGCCGCTTCAAATGTTGTAAAAGCAACCGGAATTGCTATCGCTAGACGCATCATCGTATCAAATTTAGTATCATGCACGGCGATTCCTAGCATCGTAATTAACGCTAAGCAGCTAGGTAATAAATGGATTGTGTATTTTTTCATATTTGTATTTTAGTTATTACTGTTACAATACTAGCAGTATTTTGACTATTTGTCAATAGTAATTCGTAAAATACTATCTGTGGTGGTACATTCCACCAAAGTTAATTTCTTGCGCTCTATATAATTGTTCTGCGACTAATAGTCTAACAATCTGATGAGGAAAGACTAGCCGCGAAAGTGCTACTACATGCTGAGCCCTACTATGCAAGGCAGGGGAGACGCCATATGCACCACCAATCACGATTGTAATCTTCTTAGACTGATTAAAGCTTACATTCAACGCTTGTGCTAGCTGTACCGAACTAATCATAATTCCACGTTCATCGAGTAAGATAACTGTTTCATCGTCTTTAATTTGCTTCATGAGCTGGTCAGTTTCATCAATCCTAGCCTCATTATTTTGTTTTTTTGAGTTTACAAGCAACTGCCACGTTATATTATATGGAGCTCTTAGTCTCTTTTGGTAATTCTCGATACTGGCCACGAGATCCTTATCGTGCCTCAAGCCAATAGCAAGAATCTTAATCATGAAACCGAAGTTTTTCTGCCATTGCCAGTAGAGCTTGATTATCTGGTATTGCTGACATGTCTGGAACGTTTCGAAACTGTTCAACTTTCGTAAATGGTACCAGGTGTACATGAGCATGTGGTACGTCGACCCCAACAACCATCTCACCAATAAACGGCACCTCGAGTACGTTCTTCATATGCTGTGCGGTCTTTTTTACTGTTGTCATCAATGCTAGGTATGACTCACCATCTAAATCCCACACAAACTCAACTTGCTTCTTAGGTATAACCAGTACGTGTCCTGGTTGAATAGGATGAATATCTAGAAATGCATATGTCAAATCATCTTCATAAACTTTGAAACTGGGTATATCACCTTTAATTATTTTTGTAAAAATTGAATCAACCATAACTTAATTATACTTATTATTTCGAACAATCATATACTGCGATTTTATAGCCCGTCTTGCACAATCTGGAGTGAATACAGACTGATCAAACGTGATACAATATTCATTATGAATAAGGGTGGCTTTACCATCGTCGAACTAATTATCGTTGTTACTGTTATAGGTATCCTCGCAAGTATTAGTGTTATTGCCTTTAACGGTACCCAAGAGCGTGCTAAAGCAAATTTGATAGCAGAAGATCTAAAAAACATCGAGGATGCATTTTCGCTATACGCTACTAAATCGAACATTGCAGACTGGCCATACGAAAATAGCTTTGGACAGGGAACAAATCCAAATATGAATAATATCATAGCAAACACCTCGTTAGGCAACTACCTTAGCCCGCTTAAACCCATAAAAGGATACTCATCGTCGACATACATTTACGATAACGATCCTAGTGATCCAGACGAAACTTTTAAAAGTTGTGGCCAAAATCTGAATGGTGTTAATATTCGCATCAGTGGGGTAGATCAAAAAATGGCACAAGCTCTAGACAGTGCGATCGACGATGATAATTTAAACTGCGGACGCGTACGATGGTTGAGTAGTGATAGCATGATAAAATACATCCTGAGTGAAAGTCGGGTAATGCATTAGTCAAAGATGAGTATGGTATTGTCAGCTAATCGTATCTATTTCGCCAAAATAAATTAAGACCTAAAATGGTCCTTGGAAAAATAGTGGTACAGAGCAGTAGAGAAGTTAAAAACTCAATTGAAAGCAACTATTCACTTATCCTAGAGTATATCAGGAGTAACCAAATAACCTGTTGGATTATTCTTTGGCTCTTTTCGCTGTCGTTCCCTCTCTCGCCCTTGAGCAATTTGTTCAGATACCCAATCAGGGTTTGAATAATATAAAACCGCTTCTTTGCCGGTAGCGATGCGCTTATCAATCACATTTAATGCCTTTGTTAGGCTCTCACCATCTAGCTTCGCCTCAACAACATTGCGGTAGCGTTCAAGTGTCCCTAGGTTAGCCCGCTTAAACTTAAGGTTATTTGCATAATCTTCGGCAGACTTCTCGGAGATATACGGCTTTCCGTAAAAGCCAGAGTTATCAATGACTACTGCCATCCTGCCAACGATAGTACCAAGGTCTTGGTCGGCACTAATCTTTCCTGCGACTTTTGAGGAATGATAGTCTACAATACCATAGCCTTCTTTAGGGTCGTAGAATATGTTCGAGGGTTTAGAGTCGATTTCAATCCCACGTTCACTGACGGCTATTAATGTGTCGACAAGTACCCCCAGTTGTTCGTTGGTTACAGCTTGAGCTTCATCAATCGTGAGATTACCTACTTCTTTACCAGGCATCATTTCAGCTACGGTAACACCATCTTTATAAGAGGCAGCCACAATTTGCTCTAAATGGGGGACACCCTTACCTAAAACGGCACCTGCAAGATGACTGTTAATCGCTGCCGGATTTGAATCTCGTCCATGCGGCACACGCACAGCATAGGCTTTATCACCCTTAGTAATAGAGAAAACCATAGAGTTAGAGCCTGTCCCTAGAAAATTATGGTGCTCTTTGCCGGTTGCTAGATTTAATAATTCACTCTTGAGAATAGCAATTTCTGGCCCGAAACCGTTATAGTCGTTCAGCATACCTGCTCGACCCTGAATTGCTTCATATTGCGAGCCACCAACAGTACGCAAGAAGGCAGTATATCTTGAAAATATTCCACTTAAGTCGCCATTTTCCGCTTCATAATACCCAGCTGAATCAGTAACGCTTGTAACACCTCCTGACTGACCCAAGGCTATATCTCCAAGATTATTAAGTATATGCCAGTTATCGTGAGGGTCTTTAACCCCCTCGGCAGCGAATGTAGCTACTTGAGCCTGAATAAGTTCCGATGATTTAGGTGTGGTGGATTTTTCTGACACTTTTGTTTTTTAATTATTTATACTGTTAATCCTAACATAAACGTGATGATATGTCAAGACGAGCAGTAGTGGAGAACATTGATTATCATGCTTTCTTCATGCTATTCAGTATGTTGAAATAGCTCTTTTAACCACTCAAGCTGCAGTATTTCGATATTTAGCCCCAATCGCTCAACCAGCCCCTCCTCTGAAACAAAAACCGCATAACTAGCTATATTGGCGTAAGTTGGTTAAATACCTTGTCGCTCAAGTTCTTCAACGATTCGGCTCATCTTCATACTATAATTTTAATGTCATCATCTCTCCTGCTAGAAAGATAGAAGTGACACCGTAGTAAAATCCAAACTCATTTTACAGGAGTAGAGAAGCTGTAAACAAAAAAGAGATTGATATCCAAACCAATCTCAATCTGTAGTTTTCGTGTGGTACACCCGACAGGATTCGAACCTATGGCCTTCGGCTCCGCAAGCCGACGCTCTATCCAGCTGAGCTACGGGTGCATACTGCACCCTAATTTCAACTAACTCCTAGTCATTATGCATTAGAAATCAAGCTTACGTTCGGGTGCCCTATTCCGAATTTTTATCCGGATCATAACTTGAAGGTACATCTAACTCAACGAGATAGACTCGAACTATTGTATCATAACAGAGGCAGAATTTACTAGATGCGTAACTTTTGAATAATTTTATCAAATAGATCAATTTGAAAATCTTGACTTGGAATAAACGCACCAATAACATCGACAATCGACTCACCAACCTCGTCTGGAAAAGAAATTTTAATCGATGGCCTAAACCGCTTAATCGGTATTAATACCAATGAATTATGATCCATCTCTTTACCAACAGCGAAGGCTCGAAACTCGCCCATTGGGTGTAATGTATCATTGATATACAAGCCCTGCTCACTAACCGTATAGTTGACAGTTTGAGGAGGTCTGTGAGCATACATCATCAATGCTACAACCATTATCGGGATTAGAACTGCAAATGACCACGCGTTAAATAGTATGGATAATCCTATAAGAACAGAGGTAACGATTAATAGTATGACATACCAGACTGGTGATTTGTCATACTGAGTGTACTCATGCGATTGCCATGACACCGGCATGACTTCTGGTAATTCAGACGATAAACTAGAGTTACTTCCAGTATCGTTTTCAACTGACGACTGCGACTGACTAGACTCAGCTACTAGTTCAGTAGTGATTGTTGGTGCAGTCTGTTGTGGTTCAATTTGCGATGCCTGCTCTTGTACCAAGGAATTAAGCTGTGCCCGACTTTCATCTGGCTGGACAGGTACTACAGTAGCTTGAATCGGTTGAGTTTCTAGTACCTGATTCTCTGGATACTGATTGTTTGGTTGCATAAAAATAGTATATCACGGTGATACTTTTGTTATAAATAAAAAAGCCGACTAGTGGTACACGTGCGACAATAGAGTAAATAACAAAATCCGCCTACCCAAAGAGGTAGACGAAGTTAATACATAAACTAATTGGCGGAGGAGGGGAGATTCGAACTCCCGCGCCAGGTTGCCCCGACCTACAGCTTTAGCAAAGCCGCCCCTTCAGCCACTTGGGTACTCCTCCAGCTTGATTGATTGTAACATAAAACAGAGGCCAATTGTAGCTATTTTGAAAAGAATTTGATATAGTATTCTTAAAGTTAGGACAAGATATGTTGAAAAAATTCGTAAAAATATCATTAGCAAACGTAACGATATCTTTACTGAGTGTCTGTGTCTTCTTGACAAACCGAACCGATGCCTTCAATGGTGGTATAGAGTCGGGTGCCAACGCTGCACGCGGTACAAATCAACAGGCTGAACTATTTGGTGATGCTGGTATTTTTAGTACCATAACTGATGTATTACTTTTTATACTTGGGGCAGTGTCAGTTATTATGATAATAATTGGTGGCTTGCGCTACGTTATTTCTGGCGGAAACTCAGCAAATGTAACAGCCGCAAAAAATACGATACTATATGCGATTGTTGGTGTAGTGATCGCTCTACTCTCCTATGCGATCATCAAGTTTGTGCTTGGCAGTTTTAGCGTTAACGGTAGTGCAGGGACCAACGTTTAGCTTCCTATATAAACCTAGCATTTGGTTAGTCTGCCATGGCGGAATACATTTGTCTGGAACTATAGTCCAGTAACGCTAGGGGCTAGTAGGAGGGTGTTGTCGTCTGAGCAGCAATAGCATCAGTCAAGATTTTTATAAACTTGTCACGCTCTTCCGTCAAAAGCGTCAGGCGCTCTCCGTTCTTAAGTTCAATTACTATGGCGATGTTTCTGGTTGGTATAAAACCAAACAGGTGATATTTGTCTGGTGTAACAGTTTTGATATCTACATAATTAAAGCTTGCAGTAGTAACATTAACAGCCTTATTAGCTGGCCAGTTGGGAGCTATCGAACGGGCCATTTCATTTGCTTCTATGATGATGCGCTGATTGGTTAGATAAATGTTTGCTGCTTGCGTCATGACTGGTGGTTGAATTGCCCCGAAAGTCTGTCCTATCAACTGCTCGCCTTGCAATAATGTTGATTTCATCGATTCATTATTCATGACACTATTATAGCCTATTCCATATTCTATCTGGCGGAGAGGGAGGGATTCGAACCCTCGGTAGCTTTTACACTACGCCGGTTTTCAAGACCGGTACCATCAACCACTCGGTCACCTCTCCAAATCTTGCTTGATTATAGCAGTTTAGGCCATCACTTGTCGAGTGCTTGACGAGCAATAATTGCAATCCAAACCTGACCAGCGCCTGCGTTAAGTAATGTTTGAGTGGCATATCTCATTGTTGAGCCAGTAGTATACACGTCGTCGATCAACAGGTAATTTCTACCTCTCTGAACACCTCTAGCTCGAAATGCCAGTCTTGCATTTTTTATACGTTCCACCCTTGAAGTACCTAGCTGTACCGTAGATTTATTTCTTGCAAGTGGTATCACAAATTCTAATCTCCTAAGTGACGCAAACTGCTTAGCAAGGAGTTTTGCGTGGTCAAAGCCACGTTGCCGTATATGCTTTTGGATAGTTGGAACGGTACAGACCAAAGTATCTTCAGGCAATAAGGCAACTGTATCGTTTAACATTTCAGCGAGCACCTCATAACTTGACCTTCTGTAATTGAATTTATATTCGTCTACTAACTTCAACACTACCCCGTCTCTATCAGAAATAACCCAAGCCTTTGAGTAGGGAACACGGCATTCAGTACAAACTCCAGTACGCCCGACAGCCGTCTTCTGGCAGGCAACACAACCAGCAAACGGTTCATTAATGATGTTATATTTACAATTACTACATAGAACAAAACCAACTAAATCACATCCATAACAGTAGTGAGGAGCCCATAATCCAAGCACTTTATCTAGCATTGTGTTTTTTACATTTTTGACCTTTCATATGTTGATTATACCCCTAACATTAGCTATACTGAAGTAGACTACTTGTCAATAAGAGCCTTAGATAGAAGTGGAGGATATCATGGCCCGTAAACAGAACGATGATTTATTAATAGAAGATGAGCTTGCGGCAGCGTTCTTAAATGATGACGATGCTTCAACAGCTCAACCAACAGTTGCACCCATTCAGGATGACGCATCACCAGCCAGTGAAGACTGGGACGAAAACAGCAATGATTTTCCCGGTGAACTAGCTGTTGATGTATACGAAGCTGAGGATCGACTTGTCGTCAAAGCACGAACTGCTGGTGTTAACAAAGAAGATCTGGATGTAAGTATTTCAGATGGTATTCTTACTGTAAGCGGTACTTTATCTAGTGGCGACGATAGTGATGCTAGTAATTGGCATATTCAAGAGTGTTACTGGGGCGAGTTTAGCCGTACAGTTGCACTACCAGTGCAGGTGAAGGAAGATGAAGCAGCGGCCACTCTAAAAGACGGTGTGTTAACTATTTCGTTTCCAAAGGTTCAACAAGAGCAAGCCAAGAAAATAGCAATTCAATAAAACTATCTAGGTTTAAGAAATAACGATTCTACTCGGATCGTTATTTTTTAATACAAAAATACCCAAACGCATGTTTGGGTATAAAAGTATGTGTAAATCTGTCTTGTTTATTTAGCGAAGCTGCTAAGTACAAAGTTTACTACAGCAAATGCTAGTAATGACACAATAATACCGATAATCGCATAAAGTATTGTATCTTTTGCTGATTTAACCTGTCCACTATCACCACCAGAAATCGTATAACGAATACCACCGATTACAAGCATAATAACTGAAATCGCACCAACGATAAACAAAAGTACGTTAGTAATAGTCTTAAAAATTGGCTCGTCTGTACAAGTTGCACCGCTATCATCTACCAAACAGTCTGTTTGATTATTACCACGAGCTGAGTTAGCTCCGTCTGTAATACTTAGCGCACCGACTGTTTGTGCACTCACAGCAGGGATTACTAAGGCCGCTGCCATAATGAACATAACACTAAAGGTTACGGTGCTAAATGCTTTTTTTAATTGTTTCATTAAATTTCTATCCTTTCAATTGTTTATATACATTAAATCAGATATTAATCAATTTGTTAAGTTTTTTACTTAAACTGAGCAATAATGAAGTTAACTATGGCATACGCGAGCAAGGCAACGATTATACCAATGACTGCATATAATATTGTATCTTTTGACTGTTTTATTTTGCTTGAATCACCGTCGGAGGTTGTATAGCGAATACCACCGACTACAATCATTATCACGGCTATCGCACCAAGTATAAAGAGTAGGGTATTAACCACCGTCTTGATCGATTGCTTAAAATCGGATTCACCACCACTGCCACCACCAGCACCCTGAACACCATCTTGAATCGAATCTGCTGGATTAAGTGCCGATACACCGCTAGCTGGTAAGATTACTGTAGTCATAGTCAGTAAGCCAGCAAATCCGAACACACAGGCTAATATAGACAATTTTTTTGTTAAGATCGCAGTTATTTTTTTCATATTATCTCCTAGTTTATTTAAATCTTGCTATTACAAAATTGACTATTGTATATGCCAACAGAGCCACAATTAAACCGATCACAGCGTAGAGTACTGTATCTTTGCCTTGCTTGACTTTACTAGAATCGCCATCGGAGGTTGTATAACGAATACCACCGACAATAATCGCAATTATAGCTATGGTGCCAAGCAGAAAGAGTAAGGTGTTGATTAGATCTAATATAAATTTATTTGCTTTACCACCCGTTGTATCAACTTGTTTACAAACTGGTGAATTTGGGTTGGAGCTACAGGCATCACCAAAAACAGAAGTTGCCTGTGCACCTACAGCTGATACTAGTGGAAAGGCAAGCCCAATAACTAGGGCTAGTCCTATCAATATTTTTCTCACTCAAACCTCCCGACTATAAAGCCTGTTATACCAAATGCCATCATGACACACAGCAGGCCAATTACAGCGTACATTATAGCATTTTTAGCAGTTTTTATCTTATCAGCTTCGCCATTCGCCGTGGCATACAGTAGGCCAGCAGCGATTAAAGCGATTACACATACGACGCCTGCTACATAAAAAACGAGCCTCAATACATTTACAAGCACAGCATCGGCGCCCAAAGCTGGTATTCCAACCTTGCCTGAATCTATTGCAACTGCCAAGATGTATATTTTATCAATCATTTCTGAAGCCATCCTGATACAAACGATACAGCAAAAACGGCAAATAATGAAATCGTTAGGCCAATCACAGCGTGCTGTATCATTTTACGTGCCGTTGTAATCTTGTCACTTTGACCACCGCTTATCAAATACATAAATCCACCCCAGATAATAAAGCCTGCAGCTATATAGACAACCACCTGAAGCAGTATATTTAACACATTTAAGACGATTATCCAGATGTATCTGGAAAGTTTAGTTTTAGCCGGGCCAGGCATATCATTTGGACCCTTTAACGCGCAGCCATCGCCTTTAACTTTAGAAGGTAAGTTATGATACCAGGCAGGAAATGTCAAAAAGCCCGATTCACAACCAGCCTCAACAGCGTGAGCAGACTGCATTGGTATCAGACTACCGAGTCCAACGAACATAAAGATTGCAAATATATATCCAGCTATTACTCTGTGTATCATTTTATAAATACTCCTCCTGGTATTAAGAATTGTAGCAGAGACCACATGAATGCGTACAGGATTAAACCAACCACTACGTGTGCAATCGTCTCTTTTGACTTAGTAATCTGTCCCGAATTATCTTGTGCGGTCGTGTATAGTATCGCTCCGTATATAATCCCACCAACGGCCAGTATGCCAACCCCTGCGGTAAGAACTGAGATAACGAATAACAATATACCCCAAATAGCGTTACTCTCGAGATCGCTCTTTTTATTATCGTCGCTCTTTTTACAGGGTATAAATGAACCATCGAGCACAGTTGTCTTTGTACCACAAACCTCAGCGGCAAATGCTGGCTTTACGGGGTTAATTAACGTATACATCCCGCTAAGTAAAACGGCTGAGATGGTGATAAATAGCCGTAAGGTTGTTTCTTTTTTTAACATTATATTATAAAAATACGATATTTTGACATTTTTTTCAAGTCTACCACCCTCTTTAAATTAAGCATAACTATTGACATTACCCCTTAAAAGTGGTAGCATTAAAAGGATATGTGGAAGGGCTATAGTATACCTCCGCACGGTAGAGTATCGTTGCGGTCATTCCTTACGTACGCCACAATCATTTTGGTGTCTTGTTTTGCTTGGTTTGTACTAGGTTCTGCACCTGTACAGGCACTTGATGCTAAGTGGTCTGGTGAAAGTCTAGTTTACGATGATATTACCTACAGCGGCCCAGTTACAGCTGTACAAAATGATCGCTCAACCTTGAGTGAGGGTACAATATACTTTCACTACACCGACGGTGAGGATGCAAAATTAATTAGCTTTCCAAAAGCGACTGATCTAAAAACTGCCGCTCAAGCAACTTTTCAGACTGCAAAATATGATGCACGCTCCGACACATTTACCGGCTTATCACCGCCCGAGACTATAACAATTGATAGTGGTAGTTTTGGAAGTGAACCAGACCCGATTGAAACCAGTTGTGGTATCGAAGCAATCGGCTGGATAGTTTGTCCAGTTTCAACCTACATCGCTGAGGGTATGGATTTTATCTATGGCCTGATAGAGGGCTTCTTTACCTTCAACTCACTCGCCGATAAAGGTAATGTAATTTACGACATGTGGAATATCGTACGCAATATCGCCAATGCGATGTTCGTTATCGGTTTCTTAGTGCTCATCTACGCCCAAATTACTGGAGCCGTCATGAGCAACTACACTATTAAAAAAATTATGCCACGTATTGTGATTGCCGCTGTACTTGTAAATATATCGTTCTGGATCTGTGCACTAGCAGTTGACCTGTCAAATGTGATTGGTGCCGCCGTCTATGATTTATTCACTAGTTTTTATAGCAACCTTGCCAACTCAAATCCAAATGCCGAACAAACTATCAATTGGAAATCAATAACCCTAGCGATCCTCGGTGGTGGCACACTAGTCGTCGGTGGAGCAATCGGCACAATCGCCCTAATCGGTGGCGGTATTGGGGCCGCCTCACTAATGCTCCTAGCAGCTGCCATTCCAGCTATTTTTGCCGTCTTTGTAGCAATAGTCATATTAGCTGCACGACAGGCTCTAATTATGCTATTAATCGTAATTTCACCGATTGCTTTTGTGATGTACCTACTGCCAAACACCGAGGATTGGTTTAATCGCTGGAAAAAATTCTTTATTACATTGCTAGTTTTTTACCCAGCATTTGCGGTTGTTTTCAGTGCTTCTCAGGTAGCAGGATTGATGATTATGCAAACTGCTCCAAATATTCCAGTTGCCTTGCTCGGTTTATTAGTACAAGTTGTACCATTATTTATTACACCAATACTTATTAAGCTAAGTAGCGGTATGCTCGGCACTATCGCTGGCATGGCAAATGATAGAAGTAAAGGTGTGTTTGACCGAACACAGAACTGGGCTAAAGCTGGTGCAGCCGAAAAGCGATCTAAAGCCATGGCGAAGCGAATGAACCCAAATGTTACCAGTGGCCGTTTTCGAAATGCTCGCTCTCGAACCACTCGTAAAGTCAGTAAGAAAGCAGCTGAACTCATGAACCGAGGTGAAGCTCGGAAGCTACGAACTGAAGCCTATAGTCAACAGTTGCAGGCTCAGTACCTAACACATAGTAGAGCAGGCCAGAAACTATATAAGGAGAAATCACTGGCGGCTACATACCAAGAGGAGTCAGAACGCTACGGTAAAAAACGGTTCCTTGAGCATGCCTATGGTCAACAAATTAGTCCCGACAATAAAATGGACGGACGCCGGCGCCGTGATGGTCGCTTAGCAGAGCTGGGGCATCGAATTCATGAAAGCCATTACGCTCACGAGGAAGCTGATACCCTAAAAAATGCTATCGATAAAGAAGGTGAACGCAAGTATAAAGAGCGATTAGTTTCTGCGCCCGACGGTAGCTATGATGCTTTTATGCGACAGACTAAGACCAAAGCCGTCATTGACAGCAAGCGCGCTGAAACTGCCGACAGTATTATTCAGAAAGGTGGCGAAGAACAATACTTTAAGCTTGTTCAAAATAGTGGCCAACCTCAAGATATGTATGTCAAAGGCTTCAAGGCTGACAAGCTAGCCCTCAAAGCCGAGGGTCAAGTCAACCAGCTTATGGCCGATATGCAGCTAAAGGGTAGTTTGGCCTTTGGTAGCGGTACTTCACAAGGCACTTTAGCCATCGCTGATGAGATTCTTGCTATCCGTGAAAGTTCAGCTATCGCCAAAGCCCGCCTAAAAGCAAGTGAAAACATCATCGAACAGCAAAATGAAGCCTTCTGGCAAAAAGCGATGCTTGACGAGAATGCCCCAATGCACGAACAAGCCCGCGAAACCAGACTACTTGAGACCCTGGCTACGAAACAGGCTGAGCGAGCTACCGAAGATACTAAAGATTTCTTAGCAAAGGTAAACTATATCGGTCAGAAAGCCCTAGACGATTCCGAACGAGGCAAAGCGGTTGCAACCTTTATGAAAGATGAAACCGATCGTCTTACAAATCCAGAGTTAAATATTACGGCTGGCATTTCTCACGAAAATACAACACTTGGAGCTATCGCTGAACAAATCAGCGGAGAAAGTCTTAGCAAGCAACTGGCTACAGAATCTATCAAAAGCACCCAAGACCACGAAAGTGACACCTATACGAATATTATTCGTGGCACTGCCGAAGATGATACAGACGGAGTTATCACCGAAGAAATCAGTAAAAAACTCCGCCATCGCGGGGCCGGTATCAATGTAAAAGGTGAATCTAGCGAATACGGTGAAGGTCGTCTACTCGGTCGTTCACGTAAAGAAAAATCAGCACGATTAATGGAGAATACTGAAAACTCTGAATCAACCCTATCTGAAACTATCCTAAGTGACCTCCAGCAGCTAAGAGATGATGACGGCTTTATTCTGCCAATTCTTGGACGAAAAGCTACCCCCGAAGAACGTTACGCAGCAGATATTCAAGTCATTACTAAAAAGGGTAACTTAGCAGCAGTTATCGATGCCCTAGACAAAAACGCTCGCAAACATGGTATGGTGTTCGACCATACGGTAGGTAAATTCTATATTCCAAAGCGTGATGAGTGGGGTGTCGTTATGAAAGAAAAGGTTATTAGCCCTGACACGGGTGAAGAAGTTGATCGTATCATGATGGCAGATGGTACTGATTATCTGACAGCAGCTGAAGCAGAGGACCATTCTGATGCACAACAAATGAATATGTATGGCTACCAAAAAGGCCACCAAAAAAGTGCTATTGTCTCAGGTACGCACCAGGGGATGGCTCAGACTGGACAAAGATACCATACAACTGCCGATGCTATGATCGAAGAGTGGGGCGGGGGCAAAATGAGCGCCCAAGGCTTTGCCGATGCTAAGATTGATGACTGGTTGTCATGGATACGCCTACTACGCCAGCAAGGTTTCCGAGATAAACACTTTAGCAACCCTACTCTACGCGAGAAAATGGTTGCTCAAATCCGTACCGCACAGCAAAATCCAAACCTTGAAGATCGTATCAGGCGTGTGATGAGTGCTACTATGAATTACCTTGAACTACCAAACGGCACCGATACTTCATCTGTTGCCGTACAGGAAAGGCTTGAGACCAAATTCAAGTATATTACCAAGAAGGATCATACTGGTCAGAAATTCCAAGTCTGGATGCCTCAGCAAGATCACCCTGGTGCTAGCCCATCATCAGTCTACAACGAAGATACCGACTATACTTCTGAAAATGTTACAGATGGTAAACGAGTATCCGACCAGCCAAACTTTAAGCTATAACTCGGTAGTAATATAAATACTTGCAAATATTACAAATATTCTGTATAATATACTTACCTTAAGTGTGTAAGGGTGAGTAAGAGGAGTAAAGTATGAACAATGTAACTACATCAGAACTTAATTGTGGTAAAGAAGATACACGTGCTAGATGGAAAAAGCATGTAGCGGCACTATCAGGTCTAGTGTTAGCAGCTTCTGTCACCGCTGGATGTGGGTTGTCAAACGAGCAACAAAACAGAGATCCTTCAAGTATTTCACAAACGGAAAAAACACCTAGTCCAGAAAAGATCAAATACACGTACGATGGCATTGACGCAGCCAAATTCACTACGCCGGAAGCCGTCCTTGGAGAGTATCTACGTCAGTATAACCTTATGACCCAAGACGGGGCAGGTTTTTACGAAGCAGACAGTCAAAAAAGAAGTTTCATGTCCGACGATGAATTTACAGACGAAACTAGTCAAGCTGCAGCGGATAAATTCATAAAGGCTAATCTAACTACAGGCTGGGAAACCAATGAAAATCTTAGAAACTATATAGAGGAAACGATGGTATGGCTAAAGTATCTGCAACAAACAAGACTTAAGTCAATCGATGCCTTGAGCAATGATGCTAATCCCGATTGGCTAGAGGATTACAGAGTAAAATTAGTCTACGATAATATAGATATCATTAGCACAGATCCACTTACTATTAGTGTGACAGCGTTTAGTGAAGATAATGGCGATAAAGCCTATGGCGAAAACGATGATCACAGAATAATATACGAGCCGGTTCCGTTAACATTACACTTTCAAATAATTAATGGACAGTATAAGCTAGTAGATGCAAGCTAGTAAATAACACTCGTAGTTCAACCTAGTAAAATCAGAAAGGTCATCAAATTGATGGCTTTTCTGATATTTAGTTTAGTGGTATTATTATATCACTTATGTTAAAGATAAAAAAAGTTCAATTAATCTTTACAATCGCCGTATTCACTTTCAGTGTATTTGTACAGCTACTCCTGCCATATGTCGCGAATGCAGAGGTTGGCGCTGACCCAAATCCAAATGTTCAACTAGAGCGATGGTTTTTCTATCGGGCCATGCATGCTTGTTTACATTTCCCAGCCTTCGGTAATGGCATCACAGGTAACCGAACCATCTCCGTAAAGGACATAAACGATGGTAAACTTATTGATAGTGGGTACGCCAGTACCGCGCTTGGCTATATGGCACCTAGCTTAGAAGATAACAAGGAAACAGGTGTGCCGTCAAAGGGAATTGAAACTGACGGTAAAATAAATTGCAGTGACGGAAGTATATGGGTTAGAGGAGCCACTAGCTTAGGCTTCTCTTCAGTCTTAGACCTTATATGCACCATGAACCGGTCACCGAATATGAAAGGTGCCGAAGACAAGCGAATTAAACCCGATAAGGACGGCGGCAATGGACGGAATAACTGTGAAGCTACTCAGCACGGGGTATTCTTTGACGGTGGCGCCACAGATGTCTTTCAGCCAGCCCTAACCTGGGCACTCGAAAATGGGGGTCATAAACTACGACCATGGGCAAAACTAGAGGACAATAAACTAGCAGGCGATAAGGGCTATTCAAGCGATGCCCTAAAATATCTTATTGGTAAAAACTCATTAATAAACTTCTGTGGCGCACCAGATGGCAATATCGATAATATGCTTAGCACTTCGACAGATTACGCCGGTAACAAGCAGGTTAAAGTTAGTTTTGTCAAGGAAGACGACGGAGAAATAGATGAACGGCAAGGTTTCTATATAGGTGGCAAGGTTGAAAGAGATTACGCATGGGATACCAACAGGAACCAAGATAGCAGTATTATGGGTGTTTGGTATCCTGGTGATACCAATAGTAGTTTTGCAAGTGCGAAATGTGAGGATATGTCTGGATGGACTGTAAAATACGCAGATGCGTATAAAAAGTGGAGAAAGGCAAACCTTGATGTAGATACAGGGGATGTAGTTAATGCTATCAATGATGAAGGTGATAATGGCGATGACGGAGGTACTAAGGAAACTACATCTTGTGCCGTAGAGGGTGTTGGCTGGATTGTTTGTCCAGTTTTAAACTTTATGGCAGATCTCAACGAAACTGCGTTTGGACTAATATCTAAACTGCTTATCGTTGAGCCAAAGCTGCTTCAGGACAAAGATACCGATGTTGCCTGGCGTAGTTTTCGGGACATTGCTAACGCCTTATTTGTTATCGCCTTCTTAATCATAATCTACTCACAAATTACTGGTGGTGGTTTTTCAAATTATGGTATCAAAAAGATGCTCCCGCGACTAATCATCGCAGCCGTCCTTGTGAACGTATCGTTTATACTCTGTCAGCTGGCAGTTGACATTAGCAATATCGTTGGCTCAAGTATCTACCAGTTCTTCGATGGTATCGCCACTACAAGTGGAGAGAATACCAATACGACGGGATGGAAAGAAGTTACTGCAACGATATTAATTGCCGGTACAGCCCTAATCGCGGCACTACTACTCTTAATGACAATCGGTACAGCGGCTCTATTGGCTGTAATGGTAGCACTAGTAATTCTATTAGCTAGGAAGGCTGTTCTTATATTACTTGTTGTTATATCACCCTTGGCTTTTGTTGCCTACTTGCTTCCAAACACTGAGAGTTGGTTTAAAAAGTGGTGGAAGATGTTCTATACACTTCTGTTAGTATTTCCAATAATTGGTATCGTTTTTGGAGCTAGCACTCTAGCTTCACGGATAATCAATAACGCTTCTGCTGGTGACACCCCAGTTACTGGATACATCGATAACGGAAAAGCAATTATCGACGATACTACCTACCTCAAACTAGTCGCACTAGGTATTATGGCAGTACCTTTGTTTGCAATTCCTACACTTCTAAAGAGCTCGATGGCCGGCCTAGGGGCAATTGGTTCTAAATTAAGCGGTGGACTTGATCGGTCGATGAGCGCAGCGGGTAGACAAACCAAAGATCGAGCCAAAAGGCGGTCAGAAAGTCTAGAAGCCAAGATGGCAGCCAATGAAAAAAACGGTGCCATCGGCAAACTGGGGCGTTTTACTGGTGGGTATAGGGCTCGGAGAAAACACAAAATAAGTAAGATGGAAACTGACACCACAAGAGCTCAAGAATTAGGTGTAGCTCGCCATATTTTAAACGATGGAAAAGCGTCAGATAGGGATAAGGCTGAAGCCGACGCTATCGTCCAGAGCAGAGATGCCGAAGAAGCTGGACACATATCTGCATTGATGACCAAGCAAGCGATTGAATCAGGAAAAAATCCTACAATGGTCTTACAGGAGAGACTGAATCAAGCTATAAAAGCTGGCAACAGTCAGGAGGTTCGAGCAGCTATGCAAGCCCTAGAAGGCCAAACTAACGGAGTAGCAGCTATCCAGGAATCTCTAAGCGCTAATGAGAAAGACCTTAGCCCCAAACTTCAAGGCGACATCAAAAAACACGTTCTTGCAAATGCTGGGACCTACCGCAGTAAAGATGCTCGAGTATTTCAGTGGGCAGCTGGTGATGATAAAGGGACACTCGATAAACTAAATGCTGCTACGCTCACAGATGCTGAGGTTGCAAGCCAGTCTGCAGCGGCATTGAAAGAACATGGTGGTACTCTCGGTCAGAAACGAGCTAAACGAATTATAAAGAATGGTGAGGTTATGGCTGGAGCCAAAGCTGCGGGCGCTGAAGTATTAGGTAAAATTGCGTCGGGACAAAACCCACTATAACCTCAACACTTTGCTATACTTAACACATGGCATCCTATAAAGTCCCTCAAGATGTTGAAGCAGACGATAAACTACTCGGTCCGTTTAGTTTTCGTCAGTTTATTTATCTCATAATTGTTGCTGGGGCGATTACAATTGCCTGGCTACTCGCTAAAATCTTTGTTGGCCTAGCCATCTTACCATTACCAATTATCTTGCTGTTTGGGGCATTGGCCTTACCACTCCGCAAAGAGCAACCGATGGAAACATATCTTGCCGCAATGATTCAGTTTTATTTCATTCGGCCTCGAAAGCGCCTATGGGATCCAGACGGACAAGAAACCCTAGTGAAGATCATGGCACCACACAAAACAGAAGAACATCTCACAAAGGACTTAACACAAGACGAAGCCGAAAAACGCTTGGCCTATCTTGCAGAGGTAGTTGATAGTCGCGGTTGGGCAATTCGAGGCGTAGGCAAGGCAGCGATCCAGGAAAATTCGGTCAATCCATCTATCTATAGTGAAGCTCAGCAGGCCCAAGATATCCTCGATACCTCAACACAAGCCTATCGACAAATCGAAGTCGGCTTACAGCTTTCAGCTAGTAAACAGCGCGAAGCGTTACTAGCAAAGATCCGACAACCTCAACCGACCGTTCAGCCCGTCCAGGCACAACAACCAGCTCAAGTGAAAGCTCCACAAACACCAGCTATCAGCCAGCCAGTATTAGCTCCACAGCAAGTAGCTCAGCTACCAAACATACCTCCAGAGCCATCAATCGACCCCCATGTCAATTTGACACCATATCCAAACATGCATCAATCGGTTATTCAGCCACTAAATGTCCAACCACAACCACCAACTGTTCAAACTCCACAAACCACTAGCAACATACAGCCCTCGCCTGATATAATAGAACTTGCAAATAACACTGAACTTTCGGTGGAGACAATTGCACATGAAGCAAAACGAATACACGAAAAAGAGGGTCTTCCGGAAGACGAAGTCCTCGTGTCGCTTCACTAAGTAATGCCTATCGGCACGATAAAAGGAGTGGGAATTGCCGCCTGAACAGCCAGGACCACAACAGCTACCTCAGTATGTACCGCAGCAACCAGTTGTGGCAACTGCTCCTGTTGCTAGTCAACCACCTGGACAACCCCAACCAGCTCCGACTCAAGATCCAAACGCTAAACAACCACTAGATAAAAAAACTCCGCCTCCTCCTCAAAACCCGAATAGTACTCAAAACACTCTACTGATATCTGAAATACGTGACAACATGGTAATTATGAAAGATGGTAGTTTTCGTGCTGTCATTTCGTGTAAGTCTATCAATTTTGACCTCATGAGTAGTCGCGAAAGAGAAGGTGTGGAATACAGTTATCAGAATTTCTTGAATTCACTTAATTTTCCAATCCAAATTTTAGTTCGTTCACAGCGGGTTGATATCGGGCCGTACATTGAAAAGCTGACTAATCTACGAAAAAACCAAGACAATATGCTATTGAACGTCTTAATGGACGATTATATTGATTTTATTGATGTTCTCAGTCAAGAAGCCAACATTATGGATAAAAGTTTCTATATCGCTCTACCATACTTTCCACTAGGCAATGTAGCTGATATCAAAAACCAGACGAAAGGCTTTTTCGCGAAACTATTCGCAAAACAATCAATGGGAGTGCTACAAATCGATGAAGTTTCTTATCAAAAAGCGAAAGATGAGATCAAAAACCGTGTCGATTTGGTTACCAGTGGATTGTTTCAAATGGGAGTTAATAGCTTCCAACTTAGCACTAAAGAACTTGGTGAACTGTACTATAATGTCTACAACCCAGATACCTCCGTACGCGAACCACTGACTAACTTCCAGCAAAACACTTCAATATACATCAAAAAAGCAGACACGCCCCAACCGAATAGTACGTCACAAGGAGCAGTAAATGGCTAAAAAGCTAAGTCCAGTCGATATTGCTGCTCAGCAACGTGCGCGCGAGCAACAGGAGGTTGAGCAGGCCTTCCTGAAGGGTATATCAACCCTACGTGACCTAATTGCACCAAGTAGTATCGAGATTCACTCTAGCTACTTTCGACTAGGTACAAAGTACGGTAGAACACTTTATGTCTATGGTTACCCAAACGAAATTTACACTGGCTGGCTTAGTTCGATTATAAATATCGATGAAGTACTTGATATAAGCATGTTCGTCTATCCGGTTGACACGCAAGTTGTTATGAAAAATTTGCGTAAAAAAGTTACTCAGCTAGAGGCTGACTTTGCTCTGAACGCCGAAAAAGGAAAAACCCGTGACCCAGGGCTAGAAGCAGCAATTCGGGACGCCGAAGAACTACGCGATCAGCTACAGGTTGGAGCTGAGCGATTTTTCCGTTACGGACTATACATCACAATTTATGGCGACAGTCTAGACGAGCTCAGTTTTGTGCAGCACAAGATCGAAACGATATTTGGTCAAGAATTAGTGTTCAGCAAGGTAGCCAGTAGTCAGCAAGAACAAGGTTTGAATTGCACCGTTCCACAGATGTCTGACCAACTCCAGATACGCCGCAATATGAACACTGGTGCAATTTCAACCAGCTTTCCGTTCACCAGTGCTGATCTAACTGATAATAGCGGTATCTTATACGGAATAAATATGCACAATAACGGCCTAGTTATTTTTGATCGCTATAAGCTTGAAAACGCCAACATGGTGGTTTTTGCGAAGTCTGGTGCTGGTAAGTCATTCACCGTAAAGCTTGAGGCGCTACGCACCATGATGACCGGTGCAGATATCTTAATTATCGACCCAGAAAACGAATACCAAAAACTGGCCGATGCTGTTGGTGGAAGCTATATTCGGCTTAGCTTAAATAGCGACACTCGTATCAATCCATTTGATCTACCAAAGGTTATTGATACCGAGGAAGAAGACGACGCTCTTCGGGCTAATCTAGTAACCCTTCACGGTCTATTTAGACTAATGCTTGGTGGAAATCAAGTTGCCGCCAACGGGCAAGTAATGGCTGCATTGACTCCAGCCGAGGAGGCTGACCTTGATCAGGGATTAATCGACACCTATGCTCGAGTGGGAATAACTAGTGATCCGTTAACTCATCAGTCACCACCGCCAACAATTTCTGACTTATACGACACCTTACTCCACATGGGTGGCACTGGGCCGCAGCTTGCTCAGCGACTTCGAAAGTTTACCAGTGGTACGTTTGCGGGTATCTTCAGTCAGCAAAGCAACATTGACATCAATAATAATATGGTAGTGTTCAATATCCGCGACCTTGAAGATGAACTTCGGCCAATTGCCATGTATATTGTCTTGTCACACATCTGGAATATCACACGAACTCAACAAAAAAAGCGAATGTTGATAGTCGATGAAGCCTGGCAGTTAATGAAATACGATGATTCGGCAAATTTTTTATTCAGCCTAGCTAAGCGTGCTCGAAAATACGCACTTGGATTAACTACTATCACTCAAGATGTCGAAGATTTTATGGGTAGCAAAATGGGCCGGGCAATCGTTGCTAACTCATCAATGCAACTACTACTAAAACAGTCTTCGAGTGCGGTTGACATACTAGCTGATGTATTCAAGCTTACCGAAGAAGAGCGTAAACGACTAGCTAATTTTCCGATTGGCCAAGGTCTGTTTTTTGCTGGTCAAAATCATGTTCATATTCAAATAGTACCAAGTGAAACTGAGCAGCAGCTAGTTTCATCGACACCTGTGCTCACCCCACAGCAACCCAGTCCACAACAACCACAAAATCCAACCCCTAGTCAACCAGTAATCAACAGTGGGTATACCGACCCCCGGTAGTTAATGTATAATTAGATATAGGTTATGTCAGACACACTACCCCGAGAAGATGAAATTGCCGAGAGTCAGGCTAAGCGTTTTGATAATCCTATAGAAAATTATGAAAATCAAGCTGGTAGTCATGATACATTGCCAGGATATAACCGATCGGCTGACGGTCTTGATGACCACCCGGTATCGGCCAAAGTAGCCGATGCAGAGAACTCATCTGACGACCTATGGCACGACAAGACTGACACTGGCAAAAAACAAGGTTCCTTCAAAAAGGCGTTTGCTCAAAGTGGCGCCGTATTTGTATTAACTCTCATCCTTGGGCCAATTGGCGCTTTATCGGCTTTTTTCATGAATCCGCTTATGTTTTTCTCGGAAAATGCCTTTTTTACAAATAACTCTCGGGTGTCGTACATGGAAAGGCGAGTTTTAAAACTAATTGATAAAAAATTAGCTAAAACAAACCAACGTATCACCGGAAAACCAAATACGGTAATAGAAAAGTTCGACCGTATACCTAATAAGCTACTAATAGAGCTAGATAAGGCTGGCATAAAACCAATTGGCGGCGGTGACTTCAGTAGCGGAAAAGGCTTTGCCGATAAGCCAATTACTGGATTTACTGTAGATGATGGCAGCGGAAAGACTAGGACAATCAAACCAAACCAGTTAGTCGATGAAATAGTCAAGAATCCAAAAATCCGTGGAGACTTTCATAAAGCGGTAAATGTTAGATGGAGCGCTTTTCGTGGTAAGTTAATATCGAAGAAATTTTTTAAAGTCCGGGGCATCAATAAAGACGGTGGGGTAATTAAGGGAGATGAACACTCTGGTAAATCAGCATTTAATGAGAAAATCAAAAAATTAGTAACAAACCAAGAAGATGACACAAAGAAAAGTGTCATCAAGGAAAAACTAACAAAACATATAGAGAAAATGTTTAGCCGACAGCTAAAAAAAATAGGAAGACTGGGTGATCCAATACTAGCAGTCGGTGGGGTTAGCTGTGCAGCTATCAATGGACCCAAACTTGTGGCATCGGCAGTACGGGGTTTTATACTCGGTCGAGCTATATTAGCAGCTAGTGACATTATTTTATCTCCAGCATCAAAGATACAGGCTGGAGAAGCAACAGCCGAACAAGCAAGTGAAGCGAGTAGCGCGCTTACAGCAACTGACGAGGATAATTTATCGGCATTAGATTCATCAATTCTACAAAAAGCCGTTGGGATAAATACTGGCCATGTCGAGCTTGGCGCGTGGGTGGCCGCTTATGCTTTCATGGGCAGCTCGGTGGTTAAAGGATCAACCATTGCTTCAGGGGTCACAAAAAACTCTTGTGATATTATATATAGCCCCCAGGCAATGATGGCATCGGCTGCGATTTCAGCTGCTAGTCTTGCAACCGGACCGGGTGCTGCTGTCTACGGTGCAGCCAAGGCTGTACTTTGGACAGCGATAAAACTAAAAGCTGCAGAGACAGCTCTGGGGCTTGCTGCTGGCGTAATAGGTGCAGCTGTTGGTGCAATTTTATCTAATGATAAGATTCGTGGAGCATTAGTTGACCTAATATCTTACAATGCTGAGCAAGGAGTAAAATTAGGCAACTATCTAGGGATGGCGATTATGGCCTTCTTCTCCGACCTCGGTCTAAAATCAAGTGAGGTGGCATTATCAAAAGATCAATTAGCAGAACAACAGCTTGAGAGTGATAAGTACAAAGCAGACTATATCGCTGAAGTTCAGGCAACAAAAAGCCCGTTCGACACATCAAGTCAGTTTACTTTTCTCGGTAGTATCATCTCAAAGCTAGGTAGTATCACTAGGCAAGGGCCAGCTCATATATTAGCTTCATCTGTGAACATCTCTTCGATCACTAAACAACCGACAGCTTTAGCCGATAGTAAATTTGATGATTACAGTGAAGATTGTAATTTCGGTACGAGTAAAGTAGCCTTAAATGCCGCCTGTACACCGTATACAGGTATGCCGTCTGAATATGTCAATATGTCGCCAGATAGAGCAATGAAACTTGTTGGTTCGAAAAATATAGATAAAGAGGCAACAGACACCACAGAGGTAATACCTGAAGATAGCGAGCTTGCAACCCAACTCGAAGAGTGTGGCGAAGGGTCTATTGAGTCATTAGATGGATGCACCCTGGGTTCCATAAAAGGCAGAGGTGGGGGATTATCTGACAGTCAAATCAATAAACAATGTACAGTCGATGGTGTGGTTGATAATAATTGTGTTAATGCGATTAAAAACAGCAAAAGAACCAACGATCCAGAAGCTGAGCAAAAAATTGCAGCCGGATATATATTTAGTGCTGACCTACAAGCCGAGGCAATGCTAAATGGTGAGGATGAAGAATTCGAAAGCGAGTCTGCGCCGCAACAACCACCCACCGGCGATGCAGCGACCTTTAATATTGCTAGTTATAACCTATGTCATGAAATATCTAATTCATGTATGAAACTTAGTAAAAAGCTACCAATTCAGTCAAAAAATATCACCAACGGCTTTAATGGCCAACCGCTAGATATTATCGGCACCCAAGAAACGTCACAAGCATCTCTAGCCGGCATTAAGCAAGCTACCGGTTACCAGTCTTTCCCAGCCAATGTACCAAAGGCGCAAGGTAGAGCGATTATCTGGAATCCTGCGAAGTTTACCATGGCAAGTAGCGGAAATATTCCAGATATATACAGTAACGACGGAAGTAAGGGTGGTAGTAAGTATCCGTTCCCTTGGGTGGAGCTAAAAACCAGTGCCGGCCAGTCGTTCTTTGTTACATCTATTCATAATCCAAATAGTGGTCACGGTGGAACAACTGCGATAAAAAGCCATAATGTTACGATGATAAAAAACTGGGCAAAGAGTAAGTCGGCTAGTGGTAACATTATTATTACTGGCGACTTTAATCGAAATGTTAGGTCTTGTGATCTCGTAAATAGTGGCTTTAAATATGCTAGAGATTTGGCAGAAAATAAATCAGCTACCGGCTGTAGAGGTGGAAGAATCCCTATTGATCAGGTCTATGTGTCAACAAACAATGGATTATCTGCCAGTAATTGGGGTAGGATAGAAAATGATTTGAGGGGCGGAACAGATCATGGTCCGTCTTATGTAACACTTTCTACACCTGGCGGAGAAAGTACCAGTACTGGTGCGATTAGTGAGTCTAGTTCATTTGGGAACATTTCATTCCCATTAGCCGGTGGCAAGTCTGTTGTTAAAAATAGTGGTATATTTTCAAATAACGATACTAGTAAAGCTGGTCATCCATACCTTGCTTACGACATCAGTGCCCCAGCTGGTACTGTCGTTAAAGCCTTTGCTGATGGTACGGTAACAAATTTATCTAGCGGTAGCTTGGGTAAGGGGGTTAGTATCTACAATAAGAAGGCCGGTCTTGTAATATACTATACACATATGGATAATACTAGTGTATCAATCGGCGACAAGATTTCAGCGGGCGATCCTGTTGGAAAGCTAGCTAGTGTTAGAAAATATCCCGGGATTAATGTAGATCACCTACATATTGATGCTTCTACTGATAGAATACGACAACCATGTAGTAGAAGTGGCTGTTCGATTATGAGTCATTTTAGGCCAATTGGTAAAGACTTATTTAGGGCATACAATGATTCATAATTCTCTATATCAACTTCGGGCAAAAAGCCGATCGATAGCTATCTCTTATGATATTTTGTACTTGCTATTAGTTTTTATTTTATCATTGGTTTTATCACTACAACCCTTACAGGTATTTGCTTATATAGATAGGGGGTTTTTACAAAAAAATACAATCAATATGTATACCGGAAATTCTAGTAATTCCTGTGCTCAACCTACCACCACGGGTGAATGTGGAGAAGCATTCAATATTGCAAGTTTCAATATCTTACATACAGGTAACGACGCTTTTGAGAGTAAATGGCGTGAGAGATTACCTAAATCACTTAAAACACTAAAAGATAATCAAGTACAAGTTGCTGGGCTTCAAGAAGTTAGACCAGAACAGCATAATCTATTAGTTGAAATTGAAGGTAAAGCTAGTGGCGATATCGTATATGATCGGTGGCCCACAAAAACAAGACACCCTGGCTTTAGTCCAAATATAGTTATTTGGAATAAAAATAAATTCACTTTTGTTAGTGGAGAACAACGAAACCTTAAGTATGACAACGGTGAAGATACTGATCATTTAATCATAGTAAAGCTAAGGGATAGTGGTGGTAATATGTTTTATGTAGCAAGCATACACGACCCCGCAAATGTAAGACCCGGCTCGACGGCCCTAAATAAACAGAGTCGGATAGACAATGCAAACAACTACAAAAAGATTTTTAGTGAGCTGTCTAGCGAAAAAACACCTTTATTTTTAACCGGTGATTTTAATAGTGATTCGGATGGTTACTGTATATTAAGTGGTGGCGAATCCATTCAAAATGTATATGATGCAGTAAATAATATTAACGGTAAATGTAAATCTAAAAACAAAGTAGGCATAGACCATATATACATGCCTAAAGGACAAGCGGTGACCGCAACTGAGTACAAGGCAATACAAAGCGAAAAAAGTGGAAAAAGCAAGAATGGATCAGATCACCCCACCATCATCGCTACTATCTCATTGACCGGTAACTGTAAGTCTAGTCAAGGAGATAGTAACAATTTACCTGGCGAAGATAATCAAGAGCGTGCTTTTTACTATTTCAGAACTGGTGATAGGAATTTTTCAGATATTGGTGCAGCTGGCATAGTTGGCAATATGATACACGAGTCTGGAGTAGACCCTTTGAATGTTCAAAATAATACATCAAGTTCAAGAAAGTATGGAGAACGTACGGCCAACCCTAAAGGTATAACCGCCGGCTGGGGTTTAATCCAGTGGACACCAGCAGACCCAAAAGTGTTTAATACATATAAGGATTCGGGTGCGTCTGGTGATATATCCTCTCTGGGAGCACAACTTCATATGGTATGGGGAAATATGCAAGGTAAACCACCGATTACGTCAGGGAAGTTCAACCCTAATGAATATAGGAAGATAACCGATTTGAATAAAGCTATGCTATATTTTGAAAGACACATAGAAGGTGCTGGAGTAAAAGCATTTAGTAGTAGATTGAAGGGTGCTAATGATTTAATAGAAAAGTTTGGTGGAAAAACACCAACTTCAATGGGTGTCGATGAGGCATTAACTGTATCATGTAATGATAGTTCTAGTAGTAGTATAGATCAGGACATAGGTACCGGCGAAGGTAGCTTTACGGATACCGGCGAGGTTAAAAATCTACAAACCATATTAAGTAATGCTAAGAAAGTAAACCAAGAATATAAAGGCTCGCTAGAGGGTGATGGGTGGTGTCTAGCTATTAGTGCTAGAGTTTGGATGGGAAGCAATACTGGTTCTGGTTATAATAGGGCTATAGATGTCTGGGAGGCTAACAAAGACAGTATCGGTCACCCGAATAAAAAAATTAAAAAAGGCGCTTTGGTTTTCTATAAAAGAAACCACGTAGCAATATATCTTGGTAATAATAAGGTATTAAATGATGGCTTCATTCGAAATGCTAACTTCCTGGAAGGTAAAGGTTGGAACTTAGACTACCAAGGTTGGATCGACCCTAATGATATGGGCTGGAAGTCAAAACAAATTAATAACGCCTCAAGCACAAGAGGCTGGTCCGGTTTCTAGTATGTTGAGTGAGTTACACTTTTCAACGAAAAATAATATTTTACTAGTTGTAGTTTTATTAATAATTCCTATATTATTAGGTTTGTGGTTATCAAGTATCTTTAACCCACCATATAATCACATTAAAGCAATACCAACTCCGAGTAATACTGAATTTCTTAATAGGTTAAATGAGGTTAACAGTAACCTTGTGGAAGATAAGAAAATTCACAATATATCATCGATTAAATCCATTAAAAGATATGGTAGCTGGTGGTATATTGTAAATGTGGAGATTAAAATTGATGAGGGTTTATATATTATTAAGCCGATAATCGCTAATAAATTCAAGTCTAGTGAACAAATTAATTTTATTATTAACCCTGAGAAGTATTTTACTTACCAGAATATCTCAGATGGATTGGGTATTCCGTATGAATTACTCGATGATTACTTTAACAGTATACAGGTAGATAATGAGAGTGTTTAATTACAGGGTGTTTATTCTTTTTGTATTAATATTTTTAACTGTGTTTATTATGAGTTTCGGTGTATTTTCAAACATAAATAACAGAGATAATAGTAAAGTAATAGAACCTGGTGTTGATAGTTTATCTGGTGAAAATAGGCAGATATATAACTACACGGAAGGGAATCCATATTTACCATATCTTACTGGATTCGATACACTCGACGATGCTGGTATTACAGCTGATGACATGTCGTATATTCAAGATTATATAATAAACTATGTCTTATATAAGAAGGGTTTTTTCAATGCTGGGATTAGTTTTGTAAAAGACTCTTATATATCAACACCTATTAAGGATGATGGTTCTAGGGGTTATGAATTTAAATTTGGTATTAATGGCAGTGACATACATACTGTCAAAATAACTTCAAATCAGATAGAAGATTTTATTGACATTAATATTACTAGCGATACTGGTGCTATTTTTCACAAAAAATTTAATATCGTATATAATTAGCTTTTAATCGGCATAATAATATACTGATATGTGTTATCATTTTCTGGTTTTAATATAAAGGGTGTCAATTTACCAGATGATTCAATATTAATATTTGTAGTGTTTAGTGTATTTAGTGCATCACTAAGGTATTTTGAGTTTAATGTAACGTTTATAGTTTTACTAAGTGCTTCGACAGGAATTTCTGAAGTACTTTCTCCAAGTTCACTAGTGATCGATTTTATAATCAGTTTGTTATTTTCCAAACAAAGGTTTATTGCGCCACCACTGTCTCTTGTAAATAATCTTGAGATTTTCACTGCCTTTATTAGTTCATCACGATTAACTACCGCACTTTTATCGTTACTGTTTGGAATTAATTGCTTATAGTTTGGATAAGTACCATCTATAAGTTTACTTGTGATGATATTTTCGTTTATTGTAAATTGTATTTGTGTATCATTGAGGGTAATTTCGACTTCTTTTATGTCGTCGTTTATATTATATGCCAACTCTTGTAGGGTTGATACTGGTATAATTGCTTCGATTTCATCATTACTTTTAACTATATTCTTTCTCTCTGCTAGCCTATATCCATCAGTTGCTGTCATATAGATTTCTTTATCTACTGTATGTATAAAGACCCCTGTTAATATCTGCCTAGTAATGTCTTGGCTGGCGCACGGTGTTATTTGCGAAATTGCTTGGATTAATTTGTTTTTATCAATATTAAGTTTTGCGGTATAATTGTCATCAATAAGTGGTATTTCTGGGTAATCTTCGTCACTGTAACCATGTATATTTGAAGTGTTTTTGTCTGATTTAATAGTGATTATGTTATTTTTTACTGTTAAAGTGATTTTTGTATTAGGTAGGTTGTTGATATAATCAGCAATTAACTTTCCAGGTGCAGTTATAGATCCTTGTTTAATTATTTTTGCAGGGATTTTTTGTACACTGGCAATTTCTAAGTTTGTTGACTCTATGACAATATCGGATTTATTGGTTTTTATTAGAATATTACCGATAGTAGATAAGTCAGCTTTTGGGTTTGCTAAACGGCTGGCGTTGACTAGTGCTTTTGCAAATGTATTTTGGAGTACTTCTATTTCCATAACTATTTATTAAATCCTTATATATTTAGTAGTTAATATAGGCTCTGTGGAATATGGGGATAAATAACAGACAATAGATATAACGGCAACTAAACTACTGTGTATTAGTTTGGGTAAATTTATGTTTAAAAAAAGTGTAATACTCCATTTTGTGCACATATCAACACATACACCTATAATTAATAAACAACTGCTAACTACATTTAAACATAATTTCCAAACCTTTTTCACAACTAAATAAACAATTTTTCCACATTTATTATACATATAACAACTCTTTTATTTCAGCTACTTGATCACGTAGCGACACATCAAACTTTAATGCCGTTTCTATTTTTTCAACCGAATGAATAGCTGTTGTATGATCTTTTCTACCTAATTCCTGGGATATTTTTGGAAAACTAAGATGAAGCTCGCTGCGCAATAAATACATTGCAACCTGTCTAGGGAGTACGATATGTTTTGATCGTTTTGAGCTACAGATCTCAACAGGTGTGAGTTGGAAAAAACGAGCCGTGCGATCAATAATCTGCTTACTAGTTACATGTTGCGGTCTGGTTTTTTTAGCATTCAGTATAAAACCCTCAGCAATTGATATATCTGGCCTTACACCACGCATTTCTGAAAATGCCAAAACTTGATTTAATACACCTTCAAGCTCACGAATATTCGTCTTTACACTATTTGCTAAAAACTCAACAGTCTCAATATCTAATTCAATATTAGACTGATCTGCTTTTGATTCTAAAATAGCACATCTAGTTTCAAAATCAGGCATTTGTATATCTATTGACATACCCCATTCGAACCTACTCCTTAATCTTTCAGTTAAAGTCGGGATGCTTTTTGGTGGTTTGTCGCTGCTAATAATAATCTGCTTATTGGATTGATGTAGCGCATTGAAAGTATGAAAAAACTCTTCCTGAGTCTTCTCTTTATTAGCAATAAACTGCATATCATCGACAATCAATACATCAATATTACGATACTTATCCGAAAAACCCTTTTTCTTAAAACGAATACTTTCGAGAAACTCCTTAACAAAAGTCTCAGAACTAATATAGATGACCTTTAAGTTTGGATTTTTTAATTTTATAGCGTTTCCAACAGCTTGTATTAAGTGAGTTTTTCCTAGTCCAACTCCGCCATATAAAAATAAAGGATTATACTTGGTTCCAGGATTTTCAGCTACTGCTTGACACGCTGAGTAAGCTAAATCGTTACTCCCCCCAACTATAAAATTATCAAACGTATATCTAGGGTTTAGATTAGTCTTACTATCCAAAGATGGAACAGTAGAAGGAGTTGTACTATCCTTAGGTTCTGTATTGGACGGTTGAATATCTCGTGACACAACTCTTCTCTTTGAAGACTTAACGATAAACTCAACAGGAATAGACTGACCAGTGTGGTTTTGGATAATTGACTGAATCTTACTATTAAACTTTGACTCTAGTTGGCGCTTAACAAAAACATTTGGAACCGAGACAACTAACGAATTATCAGTACTATCTACAAGCTCAGTGTTCTTAAACCAAGTTACGAAAGTAGCCCGTGATACATCGATTTCAATTTCACCTAAAACACCTCGCCAGATTGCTTGATCCACAGCTTCAAAACCCCCTTAAGTATGAAGAATATATAGCCAACTTAAAGTAAATTGTAACTCAATTTTGGCTTTTCCACAACCTAGAAAACTATACACTAGTAGTAGCCAAAACAGAGGTGATGTTTTCCACAAGCCTAAAACAACACCGTACAACATGTGGATAAGTGGATTGTTTTTGTGTAAAACTAAACTATTCATAAAATATAGTTTCTAAAAATTCAATAAACCCCCTTGAATAAGAAGCTAAACAGATGTATAATCAGTGTTTAGTTATGCCAAAAAGAACTCATCAACCACACAAGCGCCATCGTGCCAAGACACATGGCTTTAGAGCTCGCGTTTCAACCAAATCCGGACGTGCAGTTATTAAGCGACGACGAATTAAGGGTCGTGCCCGTATTACTGTCTAATTAATCTAGATGCTATCCAGTATAAATCGGTTTCATGGTCACGGGTCATTGAAATATACCTATCGAAACGGTAAGACGATTCGTTTTAAAGATTTTAATTTTAAATACGTAGAAAACAAACGTCGGAATAATAGTAGATTCTCTATTGTGGTGAGTAAGAAAATTTCTAAAAAAGCCACAATACGAAACTTAATCAGGCGCCGAATATATGAAATAATTAGGCTAGAGTTGCCATATTTACGGTCAAATTACGATATTATTATAATAATAAACTCACCAATTCTAGCTACTATTAGCCATATTGAGCTTTTAGAATCGGTAAAAAATGGACTTAAGAAAGCCAACCTCTATATAAATCGATAGAAAATGATATACTATATAGAGTTTAAGATAGGAAAGTGTACTGAGTGAACTTTTTCGACGTACTAATAATACAGCCAATATTTAACCTGCTAATTAGTCTTTATGCCATTATTCCTGGTGGTGATTTTGGTGTTTCTATTATTATCTTTACAGTAATAGTTAGGTTTTTAATGTATCCATTAACACGTAGTATGCTTCACCAGACTAGGGCAATGCGCAAACTTCAACCAGAGTTGGTTAAGATAAAAAAGAGAGCCGGCAAGAATCGTGAGCAGGTTGCCCGTGAGCAGATGGAGTTATATAAAAGAAATGGAATAAACCCATTCCGTCCAATTGGAATACTATTAATACAAGTACCGATATTTATTGCACTTTTTAGTGTAATTCGTATTTTTACCTATCATCGAGATGAAATTTCTAAATTCACCTACGATTTTCTAGAAAATGTTAGTTCAATACAGAAGATCATCGAGAACCCGGATTCTTTTAACGAAACATTTCTAGGCTTTATTGACTTAACGCAACATGCAATCCACGAAAATGGAGTAGAGATAAGTATTTTAATACTAGCAGTTATCTCAGGTATTACTCAGTATATAATGTCAAAACAAACAATGCCACACCAAGATTCAACCAAACGCTTTCGTGACTTAATGGCAGAGGCTGCTGAAGGTAAACAGCCTGACCAAGCCGAGATGAATGCTGTAATGATGCGAAAAATGAATAAATTCCTACCGATTCTAATGTTTTTTGTGATGATAAGCCTGCCTGGCGCATTAGTCTTGTACTATACGGTTTCAAATATTGTTGCTGTCGCACAACAAGCTCATTTATTGCGACAAGACCAAGACGAGCTAGAGGAGATAACAAAACAGGGTATTGATAAATCTACAAATAAAAAAGCTACCGTAAAAGCTCGTGAAAAACAAGCTAAACAGGCTGAAGTGGTCCGTATAACTGCGAAAGATACGAAAAGGAGAAAGAAATGAATCAGCAAGAATCAATTGATTTCGCAAAAAAATACCTCGAGGATCTACTAGCCTTTTTTGAGGTAAATGTAAATATAGATGTTAATGTATCAGAGGATGTAATTGAGCTTAGTGTGCCAAGCACTGAAAGAAATAGCGTCTTGATTGGTCGCGGAGCCGAGACGTTGCGGTCTATTCAGTACATTATTTCGACGATACTAAGGAATAAAGGTGCGGCAATTGTTCGAGTCAATGTCGACATCGCAGGCTATAAGAGGCAGAAGGCTGAAAAACTTTCCAACGAGGCTCGTGGCTGGATAGAGCAAGTTCGGCAAACTGGCGATAGTTATGTGGTAAGTTTGAACCCAGCTGATCGTCGCATTGTTCACAAAGTAGCGTCTGAATATGATGATATCCAAACGTTTTCTGAGGGTGAGGGGCGAGATCGGAAGATAATTATTGCTCAAAAATCTTCATAATATATAAATAATTATTGTACATAATACAACATAATACAACATAATACAACATAATCTAATTACGTTAATGCTTAAGTATGATAAACTAAGCAGGTACAACGGTTACATAATATAAACACAAGGAGAAAAAATGAGAGTACTGGCTCAATTAAGTCGCCTATCGATTACAGTTTTATCTGTGATTACGCTAGTGGCAATAACACAATTATCAACATCAACACCAGCTTATGCCGGTAGTAGTACCGGTAAAGCAACCTGGACTGGGGCTGCGCAAGACAGCAAATTTAGCACTGCTGGAAACTGGGCTGAAAATGCCATACCTGAAGATGGTGATGAGTTGATATTTAATACCGCAAGTCCTGTTGCAAAAGCAAGTAGCGATAAGGATGAAACAATAAATAACGATCTAAATATCTCTTTTTCAAAAATCACAATTAGCAAAGATCAGTCAGTGTCAAATAATGACTACTACTACTCGTATTACACAACCGGTAATGTAGTTAAACTGCAAAACAATGCATCAATTGAGCGGACAGAAAACTCTAACATATACCTATCGATAATGGCTGGGTTGCAAGGATCAGGTAATCTGACATTAAAGAACTATAATATGTTTAATAAACTTAATACACCAGGCGACTTAACTAGTATTGATAGTATGGGTGAACTCGGAGGAGATAATGGTATAACTGGTATATCATCTCTTACTATAAGTGGTAATACAATGTATACGCTGGATTCAAATATCACATACCCAATTACGGTTAATAATGGTGCGGCTGTAGCATTTAATGTATATGATACGTGTACTAAATACGACAAAGCATACAGCTGTCAAAAATGGGCTGGTAAGTCGATTACTATCTCTAGTAACCTTACACTCGCAGAAGACGTAAATGTTTATATGAGCGGTGCATCAAATGTAAAATTTACAGGTAAAATATCAGGTAGCGGTACTATTAAGAGGAATCCAATGTCATCGCCAAATGCCTCACTAACCGTTAACGGCAAGAAGTTGGTTAATCCTGTAAAAACTACAAAACTTACCGGTTCAAAAACTGGCATTAGTACACCCGGGTCTTACGTCTATGTTTACGATAATGAAACTGCTATTTTGAGTGGTAAGCGAGAATATATAGTAGTAACTGAAGGTGGAAAATTAACTGGAACCGGGACCGTAGGTAGTTTGTATGTATATGGTCTAGGTACTGTATCGCCAGGTAATAGTCCCGGTAAGATTACCGTACTAGATGATCTAACATTAGATAATGGTGCAATCTATCAAGCTGAAATATTAGATTCGAAAAACTATGATCAGATTGTTGCGAAAAGCGTGTCCATCTCAGATGCTACTCTTAAACTTTCCTTCTTAAAGGGTGGAAAGATTGCCAAGGGTGATAAGTTCACTCTAATCAATAACACCGGTAAAGGTCCAATACTGGGTACCTTTAAAGGTGTTAAAGAGGGTGATAAGATTACACTAGGTAAAGCAGTCTTTGTAGTAACCTATAAAGGTGGCACCGGTAAAAATGATTTTGTACTAACAGCAATCAATGATGCAGTCGCTCCTGGAACACCGAATACTGGTTTCCATGCTGCTACATTAGCAAACCCACTTCTTGTCGCAATAATGGGAGTCATATCCGTTGCTGGTCTTCTGTATCTTCGCCGTGTATCTAAATAGACAAACTAGTCTTAAATAAAATAAAAAATAAAACTACGTAATAAACTATGGATACCACCACTTCAATAAAACATAATCTGTTAGCTAGACCACGTCATTCACGTGGTCAGCTACAGATTCCTAGTAGAGATGGCAGTAAAGCTAATGATTCAATTGGTAAATCAGTTCCTACTACCTATCAGAGTATACCTAAAGATACAACTATTAACATACAGGAACATACCAAGCAGCCCGTTAAACGAGTTAGTAATCCAAATTCTCATCTAAAATCTTACCCATCAACCTCAGTTAGCCAGCAACAGGTTCGAAAAGTACCAAAGCCGGTAATTACGAAACAAAAAACTAGAACCACTCTTAGTCATCAACTAACTAAAACTGCAAAACAAACCGACTTACTATCTCGAGTAGTTAGACAAAGTAACCATCAGGTAACGCAAACTAGTAAGGTTAGTGGTAATCTATTCCAAAAACTATTTTCTTACCGAAATATCACTGCAACTCTAGTGGCAATTATGCTTGTGAGTACTGGTTATGTGACAGTTGACACTTGGCTAACAAATCGACAGACCACTGCACAGGCGACCTCTATAGGTAAGGCTGGCTCAAATCCGAATATTAGTAGTGAGCATGCGGCTCGAAGTGAAGGGCGTGATGAAACGCCATTACCAGTAAATGCCTTGTCGACTTATCAAGTTGCACCAAGTAAGCCACGGGCCTTATATATAAATAAAGTTGATTTAAAGGCTCGAATACTCCCAGTCGGCGTAAATACTGATAGTAGCATGCAAGCACCGAATAATATTTTCGATACTGGTTGGTATACTGGAAGCTCTGAGCCGGGTGAGCTTGGAGCGGTTACAATTGATGGACACTCAAGTGGGGCTACAAAGTTTGGTGCTTTTGGTAAGCTTGGTAATTTGGAAAAAGGTGACGTGGTAACTATAGAACGAGGCGATGGCAAGAAGATAGATTACAAGGTGGTTGCCAAGCAAACAGTAGATAAAGATAAAGTGGATATGCACAAGTTTATGTTGCCTTATGGACAAGCTTTGCGGGGTGCCAATTTTATTACTTGTACAGGTGACTGGACAAAAGACAATTCTACTATGAAGCAGCGTGTGATTGTCTACACTCAACAGGTTAGTTAATGGATAGCCAGCAAGTGAGAGCAACCAAGAAACAACAGCAGCTTCTAGAGTTCGTGACTAAGTTTATTAGTGACAATAACTATAGCCCTAGTTATCGCGAAATTATGAAAGCTCTTGATTATAAATCAGTTTCAACTGTCGCAGTTCATGTCGAGGGGCTGATAGCAAAAGGGTTTTTGAGACGGGTTGACAATTCACCACGGTCACTTGAGGTGACTACTAGAGCTAGTAGTAATCAGACTACCAACATAGCCCATATTCAAACAGTTGAAGATGTATTCATTCAGAAAATTACCGAACTTTATAAAAAATCAGACGAAAACATTGAAACACAAGATAATATTGAGGTTTTATTACAAGCATTAGATTTATTGGGTTACCAGACACTAGCCTCAAGTTTGCGTCGACACGAGTAGGAGCCAAGACAGAGCAGTTTGCTGGTGTTGACGTAAACAGAGGCAGTCGGCTATAATACATCAAGTATTCCAGGGTAGCTCAGCGGTAGAGCAGTGCGCTGTTAACGCATTGGTCGCGAGTTCGAATCTCGCCCCTGGAGCCAGATGCAAATCAACACATAAAGACCGAGTTCCTATGACCGGTCTTTTTTGTTTGTTTCACCTCTGTTAAATGCCCTCTAAAATGACCCAGACCGTGTAGCATTATGGTGGCTCAGCGGACATTTCAAAGACCGAGTTCCGAGACCGTACCAAATAGCCTCTACCCCTGTTACTTCGGTTCGTGACCTGTCGCCATCAATATTAAACAAAAAAGAGAACAAATTTTAGTTAGTTTGTGGCTCTAAACTAAGCCAATCTTGCCGCCTTTTAGGGCGAATTTGGTATGAATTCCTTGCACTAATTCAGTTATTAATTTGGCATTAGTTGATGAGAGGACAAAGTCGGCATAAGTGGCCAGTGGCTGTAGCTTATCTGTTGATACGCCATGCTTTGTAAGATGGAAGAGCATTATTTTCTGATGTTGTGCCATGTGCCTGCGAATGTTGTTGGATACCTCGATTTTGTCTGCATTTTCAATGATGTATTGCTTAATTTGTTCCTGTACTTCATGTTCATTCATATACTTTTCAGGGCAGTTATAATCTCGCTTTTTAGTACATCGATAGAATATATAGCGTTTGTTAGTGCCATCCTTCAGTATCTTATGTTTATCTTCACCAACCACACTACAGCCACAAGTACCGCATACCAGCAGACCTTTGAATGCGAACGTTTTTATGCCCCAACCACCTTTGTAATCGGCGCGTCCTGTATGAATTTGATCATATAATTCTTTTGTAATGAGCGGTTCATGCGCACCTTTATACCAATTACCAGATTTATCTGGCCATTCAAACTCTCCGTAGTAGAAGGGCGTTTTCAGTATCGTAAATACTTGTGACAGGGATATGTTTTTGCCAGATCTATTGGTACACCCAGCTTCTTTGAGCCATGCTTTTATTTCTCGTCCAGCAGCACCTTGTGCTGTTTTCTCAAATATCTGTTTAACGAATGGTGCTCGCTCAGGATCTTGCACAATATCTTTGACTCCACCAAAAGCTCTGTTCATGTAGCCCAGTGGCGCAACACCTGGTCGCCAGCCCATCTCAAGTTTGCTTTTCATGCCACGTTTTACGTTAATACTCTTGTTGTCGTTCTCGAGCTTTGCTTGTGAGCATAGGATCATCAGTAGGAATTTTTCATTGGGGTTATTGGTGAATGTTTGCGAGTAAGTACGAATGTGCAGAAGTTTGCCCTGATCCATAAGGTCCACAACTGCACCTAGATCTCCAGCATTCCTAGATAATCTATCGGGTGCCCATGTTAGGATGGCGTTATATTCATCATTTCTGATGCCAGCAAGCATTTCATTGTAGGTAGGTCGCTTGCCCGAATCTTTAGCGGAGTGGCTCTCTTGTAGTTCGCAAACTACGTTTAGACCCTCATTCTCGGCCAATGCTCGCATCTCATTTAGTTGCGAGTCAATCGACATTGCCTGACGCTCATCAGACTCGGAAGACTTTCGAGCATACAGGCAATATTTTAAT
Source organism: Candidatus Saccharimonadota bacterium (assembly GCA_020428315.1). GTDB lineage: Bacteria > Patescibacteriota > Saccharimonadia > Saccharimonadales > Saccharimonadaceae > JAGQNA01. Next base: position 24,405 of record JAGQNA010000001.1, on the reverse strand, counting down.
GTCGGTTGACTGTCCAGCATGGCAAGCACAACAATACCGCTGTAACAGATACAAGTCTAGGCCAAAATAAGATATAATGACAGGTAATGAATCAGCCTAAACTTATACAGACATACCTACCTGATGGCACCCTTGAAGGAGTTCGTATTATTGAAATCAGTGACAGTCAGGTAAAAGCATTTGTCATACCACGCCTACACCTTGGCAATGTGAAAAGCCGTTCTGAATTGAGCCAAGCTTCTTTGTATTTTTTGGTCAGCGCGGAAGAGTCACTGTGCTATATAGGCGAGACTGAAAATTTCTTGCACCGTATGCGAGATCATGATCAGAAAAAACAATTCTGGGACGTAGCTGTCGCCATTATTTCAACCACCAATAATCTAGGCAAGACTGATGTGAGGTATCTTGAATCACTTGCTGTTGAACGGGCTCAATCGGGTAGCATGAAGACCGAAAACAAGACTGTTCCTGTTAAAAATAACATCCACGAGTTTAATCTACACATCCTCCAAAAAATTATTGATGACACAGGCCTCATCCTCACATCACTTGGCTACGACATTTTGACTAGAGCTGAGCAGACAGAAGATACCTGGTATTGCACAGCCAAGAAGACGAATGCAAAAGCACAATTCCGAGGCGATAAGTTCGTCATACTCGAAGGGTCGGTTATAGATAAAAGCTATGCGCCTAGCTGGGCGCAGAAGTCACTCGCGGAGCGTGAAGAGATATTTACAAAATATGGCAGGGACTTGGGCGATGTCGTTGAGCTAACAGAAAATGTTGCAATGAAGAGTCCAAACCATGCAGGCGGTTTTGCAACTGGTCACAACGTGAACGCTTGGGTCACATGGAAAGACAAAAACGGTCGAACCATGGACGAAGCCATGCGCAAAGGCTAATCGATATCATGAAGATTGACACAAGCTTTAATTTTCAGGCAGCGATGGGTGACAACAACCGTGATGCCGACAAATATAGCAGCGATCTACAGAAATATCACCAGATACTATGGAGCAAACCGCTGCCAAATGGTGAAATATTTCGACTTGAAAGACTTAGCAATGATTGCTTGCTTCGTTATGCATCTGCGGACAGTAACATCTTGCTATCCAGCGACAGAGCCGTAGCAACGTTTAGTAAATGGAAAAGGCTGCAGCACACTGTCGCTCAAGTACCTCAAAGTGAGCTCGATGATTTTATAAACATTACCGAGACAATCGGCGGCCGAGATCGCGCACCACGAGAGTGGTATTGTGTACCCATCCAGGCAGTAAGGCATGCCGTCGAACTGATTGATAGTGGCGAGATAGTGAACTACACCTACAATTCCGAGATTCAAGAAATGGTAGAGGCGAGCCAGCGTTGAATGAACACGAAGTAACAGTAGAGCAAGAAATTGCTAATCCATTTCACAGTAAGCCGCATGTATTGCTGCTAGGTGCTGGCGCAAGCAAGGCCGCATTACCTAATGGCGATAAACATGGTAGGCCAGTGCCATTACTACGAGATATTGCAGAAGACCTGAAGCTCGATAATTTGTTTCCCGAAGAACTTAAAGAGTTAGCGACTAAGGATTTTGAGTCTGCCTATTCTAAGCTTTTCGAACTTGGCGTGTCAGAGGAGCTAAATAAAATTGATTCTTTGGTACGAGGCTATTTTTCGAAGCTCGAGTTACCTGATGAACCAAATTTGTACGATGCGATTAATTTATCCATGCGCGACAAGGACGTCATCCTCACATTCAATTGGGATCCGTTTTTAATGCAATCTCGCATACGACTAGCTAAACTCGGAATTACTACGAGTTTTCCTCAGTTATTTTTTCTTCATGGCAATGTAACAGTTGGATTTTGTGAGGAGCATAATACGAGCGGCATCGCAGAACAACCTTGCAGTAGGTGTCGCAAGCCCTTTAAGCCATCCAAACTTCTATATCCAGTTGAACATAAAGATTATCAGTCAGATAACTTTATTAAGAGAGAGTGGGAAGCAGCACAGTACTACCTGAAGAACTGTTCGGTGTTTACTGTATTTGGGTATAGTGCACCCGTGACCGACAAGGAAGCGATAGGGCTACTCAAGGATGGTTGGGGTGATGTTAATGACCGCAGCATGGAGCAAACCGAAATCATCAATAGACCCGGATCAGATCACGATGCATTGAGCGAAACATGGAGTCCGTTCATCCATACGCATCACGTAGATATACTAGATAGTTTTTACGATTCATTTATTGCCAAACACCCACGAAGATCCGTAGAAGCATACTGGAACCAATATTGGGAGGCAAAATTCATTTCAAACAATCCAGTACCGCAAAACTTCTCTAGTTTGTCAGAAATGGCGGAATGGTTTAAGCCCTTGGTAGATGCGGAGAAGAAATCATGATCTCAAAATCTGACTACATGATGTTCCTGCGCCACCCAGCGTGGCTGTGGCTCAAGAAAAACGATCCGAAGAAACTACCACCTGTCGATGAAAACACTCAGGCAATGTTCGATACGGGACATCAGTTCGAGCCATACGCTGAATCGTTATTCCCAGAAGGTGCAACGCTTGGTTTCTCTGACTACGATGAATATCTGTCACTACCCGAACGAACCCAAGATGCAATCAATCGTGGTGAACAAGTTCTGTTTCAACCGTGTTTTGAGTGGCAAGAGTTCACATGTATTTGCGATATCGTCAGTTTTGTTGGCGATAAAGAAGTCGATCTATACGAAATCAAGGCTAGCACTAGTGCTAAGACCGAGCATGAATTCGACCTCGCATTCCAAACTGCCGTGCTAGAAGGTAGCGGGCTGCGTGTCCGTAATATCTACGTCATTCACGTCAACAACCAATATGTTCGTAGTGGCCCGATTGAAGCAGACAAGATAACTCATATCAAAGATATCACCAAGAAAGTCCGAGCCAAGGGTGAGTTGACTGTCAAATATATGCCTATGGCACTTGAGGTTGCCAAACAGCCAAAGATGCCAAATCCAAATCCTTACTTAGCTAAACTTGGCTCTAAACAAGAGTGGCTGAAAGTGTACGAAAATATTGTGCCGACAGAAAAACAAGTATGGCCAGAAGATACCGAGCCAGTTATTAATCATGCGGAGATCAAGCAGTTCTTGGGTGAGTTAAAATATCCACTGTACTTCTTGGATTATGAAACCATGTCTGGATTGTTACCGTATTTCGACGGCCACCGCCCGTACCAGCAAGTGCCGTTCCAATATTCGCTACACGTACTGCAATCGCCTGAAGCTGAGCTTGAGTGGAAAGAATATCTGCACCGAGAAAACTCCGACCCATCACGGCAGCTAACTGAACGGCTCATTGAAGATATAGGCACGGAAGGCTCGGTCATTGTCTGGTATGAAGGGTTTGAGAAAGCTCGCAATAGTGAACTCGGTGAAATGCTAACAGAATACAAAGAAGCTATGGAGGCTATCAACGAGCGTGTGGTTGATCTGATGATTCCATTCAAGCAAAAATGGTATGATGATCCGCGTTTCAACGGCAGTGCAAGTATCAAGCAGGTGCTGCCGGTATTATGCCCAGAACTATCGTATAAAGATCTTGGTATTCAGGAGGGCGGCTCAGCTCAACGACTCTGGATGGAGGCAATACTTGATGACAAACGCACCAACCAGAAAGAGCAGATCATGTCTGACCTTATCGAATACTGCAAACTCGACACCCTTGCTATGGTCGAAATTTACAAATGCCTAAAGAGCTTGTCGTAATCGTGGCAAGAGTCTGATGTTGTCTCTAGTATTGACTCCTGTGGCTCCGGCAGTAGCTTTGCCGCAACCGACCGATGTACCGAGCTATCACTCTACGATTAATCCATATGACCCAGAGGCGGCAAATGGCAAGTTTGCTGAGCCAAAGGCTATGGCTTTTGACAGTAGTGGTAATATTTATGTGGTTGATAATGACAATAATCGTATTCAGAAGTTTGATAGTAACGGTAATTATTTATTGAAGTGGGGCTCATACGGCTCCAGCAACGGACAATTTGAGAACCCTCGCAGTATCGGCATAGATTCATCCAATAATGTATATGTCGGTGACTTATCTAGAGACGATATCCAGAAGTTTGATAGCTCTGGTAACTTCATAAGCAAATTCGGTAGCTACGGTAGTGGTGATGGTCAGTTCGACAACTCCTACGGTATTGATTTTGATAGCGCAGGAAATATATTTGTGGTTGAAAGTAACAATAATCGTATCCAAAAATTTGATAGCAATGGCACATATGTAAGTCAGTTTGGAACTTACGGTGATGATGATGGCGAACTAGACGAGCCCAGGGGTTTGGCTATTGATAATTCAGACAATATTTGGATAACAGACTATAATAATTATCGTGTACAGAAATTTGCTAGCGACGGCACATATATTAGCCAGTTCGGCAGTAGCGGCACAGGTGATGGTCAATTCAGTGAGATGTACGGTATTGATGTAGATAGTTCTGGTAATGTCTACGTTGCCGATCGGGGCAATTGCCGTATTCAGAAGTTTAATAGTTCAGGTGCGTTTGTTACCAAATGGGGTGCTAGCGGTGGTGATGGGACCTGTGGCGAGAATAACGGTGAGTTTGATTCGCCAAGCGATGTTAGGGTAGATGGTGCGGGCAATATTTATGTAGTAGACGAAGATAATGATAGAATTCAAAAATTTGATAGTAACGGTACATACATCAGCCAGTTTGGTGGGTATGGCACGATTGAAATATCTGGCTCTAATGCAGACGGCAAATTTAATGCACCGCGTGATATGGCTCAGGATAGTCAGGGCAATATATATGTAGCCGATGGATCTAACAACCGTATCCAGAAGTTTGATAAAAATGGCAACTTCATCGCTAAATGGGGTGCCAACGGTGGCGATGGGTCTAACGGTACGGGTAACGGAGAATTTGACTTTCCAGAATCTATCGTCATTGATAGCTCTGACAATATTTATGTAGGCGAAGCCAACAACTACCGCGTACAAAAACTAGACAAAAACGGCAACTTTATCGCAAAGTGGGGCGCCAGCGGTGGCGATGGGTCACCTGGCCCTGGCGATGGTGAGTATGGCAACATAAGAGGACTAGCTATAGCTCCTGACGGCAATCTACTAGTAGTGGATGACGGAAACTACCGAATCCAAAAGATCAATAGTACTACTGGGGCATTCATATCAAAGTTTGGCTCATATGGCAGTGCCGATGGTCAATTTAATGCACCAGCGGGGATTGCTACTGACTCTAATGGCAATATCTATGTTGCAGATATGTACAACTATCGGGTGCAGAAGTTTGACAGTACTGGATCATTTGTAGCCAAATGGGGCCAATCCGGTACAGGTAATGGCGAATTTGGCAGTGTGAGTGCTATAGACGTAGATAGTCTTGGTAATGTTTATGCGCTGGATTATGATAATAGCCGTGTCCAGAAGTTTGATACCGATGGTAACTACCTAACGCAGTGGGGCTCGTATGGAACTGACGATAGTCAATTTGATAGCCCTGAAGGCCTAAAAGTTTCATCTAACGGCAACACAATATTTGTGGCTGATAGCGACAACCAGCGAATCCAGATATTCAAATACGGCCCAGATGAAGTTGCTCCAGGTCCAGTTGAGCCAGAGCCAGTGACTCCTGAACCAGTCACTCCTGGACCAGCTGAGTCAGACCTAAATGGCGACGGAGTGGATGATGCCACTCAGTCAAATGTCAGTGGCAAAACCAGTCCAATTACGGGCAAGTCAGTTGTCTTAGCGTTAGATAGCAGTTGCGACCTGACGACAGACAGTATTGTCCGGGAGCCACAGCTAGCAACTCAGGATGCCGCCTATAGCTACGATAACGGCCTATGGAATTTTGAGGCTAATTGTGGAACGTCAGGCTATACCACTACCGTTAAACTGTATTACTACAATATTTCTTACCCCGGCCAGATACTGCGTAAGCACAACCCTAGCACCAACGCATTCTTTACAATCAACGATGCAAACATTACTACTCAGACAATCAACGGCAGCCCTGTCGTGGTTGCGACATATCAAGTTACAGATGGTGGCACGCGTGATATTGATGGTGTGGCTAACGGCATCATCAAAGACCCGGTAGGCTTGGCTCAGGCTAACATTGGAGCACCGAATACCGGCCTTTAGAGTAAATGTGCTGAGAAAGGTAGAAAAAGCGGTCGGTCAGCGAAGAATACTGTCTATAGCGATATCGATTGTTTTGTCTTGCAAGAAGACAGTGCAGGATACAAGTAAATTCGTTACATCCTCAATCTTTGTATGCTAAAATTATACTAACTATACATTAGGGGGATGAGGTGATAGCTATTACGCGTCGTGGAGCGCCGGGTACCATTAATAGATTTTTTGTACTTTTTGTATTATTTTTTGCATTGGTGTGGTCGAGTGTTAGCGGCACGGATACTCGGGCAGCGGTAAATCCAAGCGACACGCCGTCTCCCGTAGCGAGCTATGGTAGCTATGGCTCGAGCCGTATCGAAGACGCCAACTCTATAGCTGTGGATAGCCAGGGCAATCGGTATGTCATGACGAACTACAATGGTATCGTCAAGGTGGATGTTAGTAATAGTATAATCGGCTCTATCGGATACTACGGATGTGGACCTAGCGCCCCAGCTGAGCAGTTTTGCCCACTGCGAGGACTGGCGGTTAGTGGTAGCGGAGAAATCTATGTTGCAGATTCATACAATGGTCGTGTCCTGAAGTTTAATTCTGATGGCACTGCCGCACCGGCAAGCATGATTAATATCAGTGGTAGTATGCCGGTAGGGGTGGTAGTTGATTCACAGGATAACATCTACATAATCGATCAGAATCAGTCTCGAGTCTGGAAATATAGTGATCAGGGGAGTTATATAACATCATGGGGTGGCTATGGCGCGGGGGATGATAAGTTCTATGCTATACACGCCATAGCGATTGATGCAGCCGACAACATCTACATAGCCGATACTTCTACGGGTGAAATTAAGAAATTCTCGTCTAGCGGTGTATTTCAGCTCAAGATGGGCTCTACTGGATTTGGTGATGGGCAATTTAACAACCTGTCTAGTATAGCGGTTGATCAGAGTGGTGTTTTGTACGCTGCAGATAACTCTGATAGGATACAGCGATTTGATACGAGCAACGGAAGCTATTTGGGTAAATGGTCTGAGCCAACGATGTCGAATATTTTGAGCGTTAGTTTGGACGGTAGCGGAAGCCTTTTGGCTATAAGTAGCCAGGGTCTAGATACCAAGATATATAAATTTAACACCAGCAATGGTAGCGTTGATGTAATTGACAAGTATCTTATAGGCGACTCACAATTTGATGAAGTAACATCGTCGACTCATGACCCTGAGGGCAATCTTTACGCAGTAGATACTGGCAGCCATAGAATTGTTAAACTTGACCAGAACGGCAACCCTTTGAAGGTGTGGGGGTCTTATGGTTCGGCCGATGGTGAGATGATCACCCCCTACTACATCAAGTACAATCCGCACACAGGTAATCTTATGGTGGCGGATTCTGGCAATAATCGAATCCAGGTATTCGACAAGCAGGGTAACTTTTTGTCTAAAATTGGCACAACGGGTGGCGGAGACGGTCAGCTGTATAAACCAACTAGTTTGGCGATTGACGGTAGTGGCAATTTTTATGTGACAGACATGGCAAATTATCGAATTCAGAAGTTTGATGCGAACGGAAACTTCATCACCAAGTGGGGTAGTCAGGGTAGTGGCTATGGGCAGTTTGGGACAGTGTTTGGTATTGATGTCGACAGAGGCGGCTTTGTCTATGTAGTAGATGCTCAGAATCATAATGTCCAGAAGTTTGATGCGAACGGAAACTTCATCACCAAGTGGGGTAGTCAGGGTAGTGGCGATGGGCAGCTAAACTTCCCAGTTCGGATAGCAGTAGATGTTTTGAACAACGTCTATGTGAGCGAATTCAATAATAGTCGTATCCAGAAGTTTGATTCAAATGGAGGGTATTTATCAAAATGGGGTAGTCCTGGGGGTGATCTGGGTGAGTTTGCTGGGCCGGGCGGTGTCGAAGTGGACACCGAAGGTAATGTATACGTGACCGAGCTTGCAAACGGCCGTGTGCAGAAGTTTTCTTATCCATCAGAGATTAGCAGGGTTGATGATACAGTACTGTCAACCAATCCATTTACGAAAATATCATGCCACAGCGTAAACCAAGAGTCTTCCTTAGAAGCTGGAGATGATGGCTATAGTTATCCGGCTGGATTTGTTGATTTTTGCCTAGATACACCAAGTGGACTTAGTCAAACGATAGACTTACGCTTCAAGACGGATCTTGACATAGATAAGGTCGTTGTTCGTAAGTATAATTCGGTAACTAAACAGTACTCAGCCGTATCAAACACGACAGTCAGTGAATTTATGGAATCAGGCCAGCGTTATATACGAGTAGTGTATACGGCCACCGACGGGGGAGTTAACGACGAAGACGGTGTGGTGAATGGAAAGATTATTGACCCGATAGGCTTAGGGGTTACCACGAGCTCAGGCAGTAACAATACTAGCGGTGGTTCTAGTCAGGCTCAGGCTCAGGGTCAGGGCGGTGGAGTTAATAAGCCCAATACTAACAAAGACAACTCCAATGGCATACCAGGTGTACCGAATACAGGATTCTGGCTTGATAGTCAGCCGGTAAAATATCTAGCGGTTGCTCTTGGCATCATGGCTATTGTTGCGGTAGCTATCCTATGGCGTAAGATTGCCGGCGTAGTAAAGACTCAAAATAAGTAATTATTTATTCGCGCCGTAGAGCGTCGATAGGGTTAATTTTTTGTGCTCGTCTAGATGGAAGAACTACAACTAATAATCCAACAAAGATCATAAATAAAATTACTCCAATAATTAAAATTGGCGGGTTGGCAAATAGGTCAAATCCTTCATGAACACCACGCTGTGAAGCAAAGAAGTTCATTACTAAGTTTATTACTATACCAAGTAAGTATGCACCAATAATACCAATAATTGAACCGGATATTGAGAGCAATAGGGCTTCAAATATAAATAATCGCTTCATGTCGATTGAGCGGGCACCCAGGGCAAACATTAGGCCAATTTCTCGGGTGCGTTCGAGTAGAGACACGGTAAGGGTATTGAACATACCAAGAATAGCGATTATCATACCAATTCCACCAAATCCAACCAAGATTATATTAATAAACTGGAATACGCGATTGATTTCATTCAATGTGTCAACAGGAGAGGACGTTTCAAACCCTAAGTTCTCTATCTGCGACCTTACAGTGTTTACGTTTTCAACATCGTTTACACCTACCTTAAGTTGGGTTAGTTCGGTTATTCCTAGACCTCGAAATATATCTGATCGTACAAAAACCTCAGACCCGCTGCCAGAATCAATAACACCAACTACCTTAAATGTTTTTTTGAGTTTACCCAAATCTTTTTTTATTTTAGATAATGGGATAGATATTTCAACAGACTTATTTAATACTTGGGTCAAGTCCTTATCTAATCCCATAGCCTCAAGCGAAGCCTTGTTTAGTAAAATCGGATTATCCTCTTTAGAGTCACTTAATCTTGAGCCTTTAATTAGATTTAGATTTGTCAAATTTTCGTAACCATCGTTTACCCCATAGATAATACTGTCATTCTCGCTATTGTTGATCTTAAGATTTCCTGGGAAGAAATAACTTTTTCCAATCTCCTTAACGTTTGATATGTTTGCAATACGTTCAGTAGATATATCATTAATTTTTACAGCCTTTGAGTTATCTGTGCGCACATCAATTGTTCGAATAGATTGATTGCCGACAACCTCATTTACAACTAGTCGTTGCACTCCGAAACCGAGTGATAATAGAAAATAAACTGCTCCGATTCCAACAGCAATTCCTGCAACTGTCAGAGAGGTCCGTAATTTTTTGTGTAATAGATTCTGCCATGCAAGTGACGCTAAAATACGTAAGCGAACAGCGGGCTTATCTTTTGCTGATGGTTGCTTTAGGCGCATTATTTACCATCCTCCATTAGGCCTGTAATTCGTTTTCGTGTATCAGACAGCATACTGCGAACAGTTGAAGCAATCTTATCCTGCTCAATTTGCTCTATTTTGCCGTCTTGAATCTCGAGGAGATGATCGGCAATATAAAGGTACTCAAGATTATGCGTAACCATAATGATTGTCTTATTGCCTTCTTTTTGCAGCTTTTGAAGTAGTTTGATTATCATGTTACCATTCTCGGTATCGAGGCTACCAGTTGGTTCATCTGCAATAATAACGGGTGGATCGCTGACAATTGCTCTCGCCATAGCAACACGTTGCTGTTCACCTCCAGATAATAGTACGGGATATTTATGAGCATACTTCTCCATATCGACACGACGTAATGCATCGAGTGTTTTTTGGTGAGCAGATTCTTTGGACTCACCCTGAAAAAACAACGGTAGCGAGATGTTGTCAATAACCGATAAGCTTTTTACCCAGTAGTTCGTTTGGTATACAATACCAAGCTCATGTGCTCGAAAGTAGGCTAACTCATTATGAGACTGCCGGTACACGTCTTCGCCATAGAAATTTAAAGTGCCCTTTGTCGGCTTCTGTAGGCCAGATAATATATTTAGTAAGCTAGATTTTCCACTACCAGATGATCCGTAAATAACAGTAATTGAACCCTCGGGAATCTGTAATGAGCATGGGTGGATAGCAGTAACTTCCTGATCACCGGATGTGTAGGTGAGCATCAAGTTGTTCGTCGTGAATAGTGATTTATCGACGGGCAATTTTACACTAGTCATGCTAGAGACCAAAGATAGACTTTAATGTATTAAATATTATCGTGATCGCACTATCCGACGCTCGTCCGATGATAGCTGTTTGCACTTCACCCTGACCTTCATTTTTAGATTTATCTTTTGAAAGGGGCTGGACACTATAGACGCGAGATGTCGGTAGATCAGAAATAATAATAATATGTTCGGTCGTCATCTTGGTATCTTCGGCAGATTTACTGTTAAATACTTTTACACCAGACCCTTCAGAATAGGCTACTTGACTAGCTGATGGCTCGTCGGTCTGCCAAGAAACAACCAATTGACCACGAGACTCAGTTCCAGAACCACGAATTGATGACTTTACCACGATGTTACTAACTGTTGGTGGCCGAGTATCAAGGGCAGTTCGGAACGACTGTTTGTCAGAGGTGGCAAGATTTCCTGATCGATCACGACTAGATGCTATCAGGCTGTAGACGCTATCATCTTGAAGGTTACGAATCGTTATTTCATGTTCAGTAACCATTTTTGAATCTTGTATTTCAATTAGTCTGCCATTTGGCGTTGAGTAGCTGACTTGGCTAGTAGTTGGCACATTAGTTGTCCATGTAACTCGTTGGGTGCTCGTGGGCTCTTTAGCAACTGGCTGGAAGCGAAGGTTAGTAATACGTGGTCGTGATGGAGTAGTGAAGGTTAAGATACTGCCTCTATACTCGCTTCCTTCTTGATCCTGACTACCAACCATAATGTAGTACTTTGTACCATCGGATAAATTACCTAAATCAATTTTATATCTAGATTCAGAAGTTGATGTATTGATTTGCTTAAGACCACCGAATGAGTCGCTAGTTCCGTAGTAAATTTTTGCCTTTGTTGCACCTTTAACAGTAAACGATATATTAGCTCCCGATAGAGATATATCACTAATTGAAGTTTCTTTTATGACTGGTGCTGGAGCAGTTGTAAATGTCTGTTCTTGACTTGTACCGGTGTTACCGTCTTCATCTGTCCACTTTGCCTTGTAGTAGTAAGTAGTTCCAGGTGAAAGATTATCAAGCGATATTTTGTGCGATGATACCTGGTCAGAGTTGCCAACTTCTGAGCTGCTGTATTTTCCACTCTTGGTGCCGATGACGATCTTAGAGTCACTAACTCGATTAGTTGACCAGCTAATTGAGGCACGTTTAGTGGTGATTCCGCTAACAGAGGGACCACTCATTAGAGAGGCAGGACTAGTAAACTTACCGGTTGGTGATTCGTTTACCACTGAACCAGGTGCACCACAGTTATTTGTATTGTCGCAGGCAGTAACCTTATAGAAATATTTTATTTGATTTAATCCTGCATCGATGTAAGTCGTACTAGTGCTTGTGCCAACTTTACTAAAGCTTGAGTTATCAGTTGAACGATAAATATTATATGAGCTAACGCCACTCCCGACATTTATAGGAGGTGCCCAGGTCAGTGCGATTCGCCAGTTGCTAGTATTCTTAATTGATACATCTACAATATCCGTATTGCGAGGTACTCCAGGTGCTGAGGTATTAGCCGAAAAAGTAACAGATGAGTAGTTTAGATAGTTAATGTTACTAGATTCGTCTCTGGCCACTACATATAGTGTATTCACTCCTGGCTGCGTGGCATACGGGCCGACTGTCAATTCGGTTGATCCAGGGGCGGTGTAGACACACGATGATGCTGACGGGACAGCGTTTACAGTGTAGCAGTAGGTGATGTTATTTTGGTTACCGACATAAGTTGTTGGTTCGTCCCAGTTGAACCCAAATGAATTTGATGTATTTGACGATGGGCTCGCTGTAAGATTATTTGGCTCGCTTGGGGCACCCGAAGTGTTAATTTTTAGAGTGGCTGTTGCATACGATGTAGTGTAATTACCAGCCTGGTCCCAGGTTCGGAAGTAAACCGTATTAATTCCTTCGGCTAAGTCGTTATGGTCTGGTGTCGGTATAGTTGCGTATAACCCATCGTTTACTAGTAAATCTGAGCTGTCGCCACCGCCATTGTGTACATCACCATACCAAGTTCCACCTGGGCCAATACGATATTGTAAGCCAGCAATTCCCGAGTTGGCATCACTCGGGGCACTACCACCACTGGTTGGCCATGACATTTCAACGTCTTTGGTGTTTATAAAGCCAGACGGAGCAGTAATAAAGCCAGGGTTGGATGGGGCGGTATTGTCAAACTTAAATGCAAATTGTGATGACGTGTTTGTAATATTACCTGCTTTATCTATTGTACGTAAGCTGAGGTACAGAGTATCGTTACTGCTCGAAAGTGGCGTACCAAGTAAACCTGGTGTGGCGAGGTCAAGAGAGTTACCGCTCACAACGAATTGACAATTGTTATTTGTATATTCAGGAGATGCTCCCAACATACCTTTTGTCGTAATTGGGTCAGCACTAGGGTCAGTGCCAAGGTAGGCACAGTAGCCACGAATGCCCGAGTCATCATCGTTACCCGGATCCCAGGTGAAGTACGGTGAAGAGCCGTTTGTCCAGCCACTTGGAGTAATTGCACTACCTCCGTTGGCTTTGTAACCTGCTAAATTGGATGGGTTGGCTGTTGGGTCGACTGTGTCTGAGGTAGCCATGGCAGATACGCCATCAAGCGAAACTTGCTGATTGCCGTTACCGCTTAGCACTGCCTGCCACTTCATACCCTTAAAGGTGACAGGAAAGCTGTCAAAATGGGCTGATATTATGGTTGGTGTGTTAGCCTCGGATAGGCTATTTGATGTGGTCCAAGCCAGACCGTCCCAGTACTTCCAGGTTGAACCATCGTCGTCAGATAGCCGATATGCAATACTACCGCCGTCTGGAATATCTGTATGAGATAACGTATCCCAATGCCAAACACCAGATTTGCGTGCGCTGTCTGCTAGCTCAACTGTTTGTGGGGCATCGGCGTAAGGTTTCGAGATAAAATTAGTGCGGACTACATCACTAAGGCGAATTTCATCCAGTTTACCCTCAAAGTGTCCAACTGGTTTTCCAAACTCACGGCCACCGTAGGTTTTACCAATCAATAGATCGCGATTCTTTGAGTCTACTGTAATATTACTGGTGGTTGAAGCGTCTTGTGTACCATCTATAAATATTTTGGCGGTAGAGCCATCATATGTGGCAGCGATGTGGTGCCAATTAGTGTCAAAACTAGACTGGTTGGACTGTACGAATGTATTATTACCCCAGCTCCAGACCCTTGCGTCTAAATTTGCGGATAGGCCGGTGCCAACATAGAACTTACCTTTGTAGGCACTGAATGAACCAATCTCTTCTATGTTTGATGCCCAGCCATTATTTAGTCCAGTTCCACCGATTTTGGTCCAATTACCATCACTAAGTCGCCAGACTTCGCCATCACCGGCACTGTACCCTAGGCCTGCGTATAGGTCGCCATTATAAACCGCAAGAGTTTTTAGGCGTTCATACGTACCACTGGTCCAACTGCCATTGACATTATCGCCACCTACTTTGGTCCATGTAGAACCATCCCATGACCATAACGTCGCTGCTCCCGTAATATTACCAGTACCAATGTATAGCTTACCGTTATACGAGATCATCGACTCAACTTGTTGATAGTCAGAGAACCCCCAGCTGCCATCGATTGTGTCACCACCTACCTTGGTCCAGCTACTACCGTTCCATTCCCAGATCTCAGCATCGCCAGTGTGTCCGCCTAGGCCAGCATATAGCTTGCCGTTATGGATTGCTATTGAAGCCACCCGCTCAACATAGTTCGTCCATCCATTATTTAGGCTATCGCCACCAATTTTGGTCCAGCTACTACCATTCCATTTCCAGACTTCACCATCACCAGTGTTGGTACCCAGGCCAACGTACAGTTCAGTATCATCTGCAGCCATCGAGCTAACTTCTTCAAAGTTGGCCGTCCAGCCACTATTTAGGCTGTCCCCGCCAATTTTAGTCCAGGTAGTACCGTCCCATTGCCAGACTTCAGCATCATTGGCAGTTGTTCCCAGTCCCACAATTAACTTGCCCTGGAAGCTAGCCATGCTCATAACTTGTTCATAGGTATCAGGTCCCCAGCTATTGTTGATGCCTTGTCCACCAACTATCTCCCAACTATTGCCATCAAAGCGCCAAACATTTGCCGTACCTGCGTAATTACCCAGACCAGCGTACAGATAGTCACCAACCTTTTGCATAACATTGACAGATGCCGGCCCGTATTTGCTCCAACTTTTATTTACATTACCGCCGCCAATTTTAGTCCAGGAGCCACTTTCAAATACCCATAGTCCGCCGTCCCCAGCAGCATCTATAATTCCAGCGTATAATTTACCACCTTCGTAGAATAATGAATAGATAGCATCGCCTAGTATGGTGGGCCAACTGCTATTAACACCGTCACCACCAATCTTAGTCCAGCTACTACCGTTCCACTGCCATACCTCACCATCACCATTACTGTTACCAAGCCCCGCGTACAAATTTGTGCCGTCCCAAGCTAGCGAGCTAACGTATTCATAATTTGCCCCCCAACTGCTATTAACACCGTCACCACCAATCTTAGTCCAGCTACTACCGTTCCATTTCCAAACCTCAGCATCGTTAGTTGTGCTACCCAGTCCGGCATATAAGTTACCACCGTAATATTCTAATGATAGAACCGACTCATAAGTGGCGTCCCAGCCACCGTTTATACTGTCGCCACCAATCTTAGTCCAGCTACTACCGTTCCATTTCCAAACCTCAGCATCACCTGCGGAGTTACCAAGAGAAGCGTATAAATTGGTGCCGTCATTTGTAATTTTAGGCACGTATTCATATGCGGTATTCCAACTCCCGCTTACACCGTCACCACCGATTTTCGTCCAGCTACTACCGTTCCATTCCCAAATCTCGGCATCCGTTGTAGATTTACCAGTACCGGCGTACAGCTTTCCGTTGAAGTATTCCAATGAATAAACAGCTTCTATATAGTTTGTCCAGCCACCATTTAAGCTATCACCACCAATCTTAGTCCAGCTACTACCGTTCCATTTCCAAACCTCACCATCACCTGCAGGATTGTTACCGAGCCCAGCGTAAATATTTGTACCATCTGTAACTAGAGTATGCACCGCTTCGTAAGTGTTGGCATTCCAGCTACCATTTACCGAGTTGGCTCCGCCACCAATCAGCGTCCAGCTACTACCGTCCCATTTCCAGACTTCGGCATCCCCCACGTCAATACCAATCCCAACGTAGATGTCGCTCCCCATCTTTATAGTAGTGTTGACGGATCTCTTACCGTTCAGGTCCCAGCTTCCATTGACGTCGTTACCGCCAGCGGGAGTCCAGGTATTGGCGTTAGCATCAGCTAATTCATAGGTTACCTTACCAGTTTCGTTGTCGTAATAAAGTTGATAATCACCTTTATCGACAATACCTTGACGGTGCGATGACGAACCAGCGTTAAAATTATTGTTAAACTTTGTCCAGCCCTCAATGGTTTGCTGTTGTCCAAGTTTGAGCGAGTTTGAATTATTAGCCGATGCGAATTCATTGCTGCCATTAAGACTTAGGCCATTATTTAGGTTACCTGTCGTAAACAGACCGCCCTGTAGCGTGGCGTTATTGTTATTTGGTGAGGCATCACTAATATTAGTACCGCCAGATTCGTCAAGATGATATAGGGCTCGCGTATTAGCATCACTAGTATAGTTACGGGCTTTGAGTCGTGCAATTCCGGAATTTATTTCAATACCACTACTGTGGTTATATTCAGCCGGGTTGCTAAATGTCCAGGTATCGTTTAGGTCTGGTGTAGCAAAAATAGGTAATTGCAGTAAGCCTACAGTAGCAATTGCTAACACTCCAATAGCTAGGCCTTTTTGTAGCTTATCAAAATATTTCCATTTTCGTATTTTAGATACTACAGGGAATCTTTTTATTAATTTCCGGTTTATGGAACTTAAAGTTTGCTTAATAAAAGATTTAATTTTCTTACTAGTCCCTCGTAGTTTCTTGTATGAAACTCTTACTCTGTGCTTTTTATGCATAAGTAATACAATTATAACAATTATAACAATAGATTTACAATATTTGTAGGTTTTTTATAGAACAAGCCTTGCTATAGTAATGGCTAGCACATAGGTTATTGTATATATTAGCTAGCTCTACACATCGCTTATCTACGTTAGATGGCTATATAATAAGATTATGAATGATGAATTTTCTAAGATATATCAGCAGATTATAGATGATGATATGAATACTGCAATGCAGCAAAAAGGTTATCGGCCACTATATACCGCAAGTGAAAGATCAAAAATTGTAGTCATTGGTCAAGCACCTGGTAAGAAAGCACAAGAGGCCATGATACCATGGCAAGATGCAAGCGGTGATACTCTAAGAAGTTGGCTGGGCGTTAGTAAAGAGCAGTTTTATAATCCTGATATCATCGCACTACTACCGATGGACTTTTATTATCCTGGCAAAGGTAAGCATGGTGACTTGCCACCCCGTAAGGATTTTGCTGATAGGTGGCATCCAATGCTACTGGGGAATATGCTAGAAATTGAACTTGTAGTCCTTATAGGTAGCTATGCCCAAAAACATTATCTCGGTAAGACCGCAAAGCAAAATTTAACCGAAACTGTTCGAAATTTTAATGAATACCTACCACAATATTTTCCACTAGTTCACCCTAGCCCACTTAATTTTCGCTGGCAGGCAAAAAATTCGTGGTTTAAGGTAGATGTAATTCCAAAACTACAACAAAGAGTACAGTCTATTATAGGTGCTGATAGCTAGGGTATGAAAAAAACAAATTTACAAACAAATACTAAAATACTATCGCTAAGAATCGGTATTACACTATTAGTCTTAGCCTGCTTGCTCTGGCTCAGCCTATTAGTGATTCCACTTTTATCACTTTCAATTGCACAAAAGGCGGTTGTATCAGTAGCACTATTGGTTGCGGGAGAAATTACTTTTTGGCTCGGTGCGCTTTTGACAGGTAAGCAGTTCGTACAAAAATATCTCGGTAAACTTTGGCATAAAAAATAAAATTGAGCCTAATCTATATATTATTAGTCGATTACATAATGATATCATGGTACTATCTTTATAGGTGTATGGAGCCGCCGCTAGAAAAGTTCAAAAGGAATATACAAATGAGGTTAAAATATACGAGACAAGCCCTATTGGTAAATATAGAGTTTAAATCTATGAGGGTATTTTTTTTGATAGCGATGCTTATATTATCTTTAATAATCCCGGTCGTCTTAGACGCAGAAGAGGCGAATGCACTCCCTGCCCCAGCTGCAGTACCGAGTTTTATCAGAAAAACTGGCGGACCGATTAAATATATACCCATGAATCCACAAAGTGTAGACACTGACTCTGTCGGAAATGTGTACGTTACAGAGATTGCATCACAGAAAATTCAAAAACTAGATTCAGATGGGAATTTACTGACAAAATGGGGGGGCGTTGGCCAAGGAAGTGGCAAGTTCTCTGATATCTCAGGAGTAGCTGTAAACGATAGCTATGTGTATATCACGGATAGTGATAAGAATACAGTTCAAAAATTCGACGTAAGTGGTAATTTTATATCTCAGTGGGGGAGCAGTGGTACTGGAGATGGTCAGTTTGAAGGCCCAAAAGGCTTGGATATAGACACTTCCGGTAATGTCTATGTTGTAGATACAGATAATAATCGGATCCAAAAGTTTGATGCAAACGGTAACTTTATAACTAAATGGGGATCTACAGGTTCTGCGAACGGTGAGTTTAACAGGCCGTATGATGTAGCTGTAGATTCAATGGGTATGGTTAATATTACTGATCAGCAAAATAATCGTATTCAAAGGTTTGATTCAACGGGTATGTTTGTGGCGGCTTGGGGCAGTATTGGTTCGGGTAGTGGGGAATTTAATTCCCCATACGGTATTTCGGTCGATTCCGGTAATAATGTCTATGTAGCAGACAACCAGAATAGTCGTATTCAGAAACTTGATCAAGCTGGTAATTTCATCGAGGCATGGGGTACACCAGGCAACGGAGATAATGAGTTTAATGGGCCAATTGACTTAACGGTTAGTCAATCAGGGGATATATACGTACTTGATGCCGGAGGGGGTAAGCCATTGCGTAAGTTCGATAACAGTGGCAACTTTCTAAGTCAACTAGGAGTTAGTACTGCAAACGGCGAGTTTAGTTTGCCGTTGGGTGTAGCGACCGACACACAGGGGAATGTATATGTAATCGAACCACATGGTGCTCGAGTGCAAAAGTTCGATGCAAATGGCAATTTTCTATTAAAATGGGGCACTTGGGGTCATGGCGATGGACAGTTTGAAGGCGCTGAAGCAATAGCGGTTGGCCCTACAGGTGACGTATATGTAGGCGATAGTGCAAATAACAGAGTGCAAAAATTCGATAGCGTAGGTAACTTTATCGCTACATGGGGTACCACTGGCAGTGGTGATGGGCAATTTGATGGCGCAAGTTTCATCGCTGTTGATAAAAACGAGAATGTGTATGTATCCGATGATGGCAATGCACGTATTCAAAAATTTGATGCAAACGGTAATTTTATCACCAAATGGGGTACAAGTGGCACCGGAGATGGACAATTCTTGGCTAATTATGGCATAGCAATCGACCAAGCTGGCGATATATACGTAGTGGATAGCTACAGGGGTGATGTGCAGAAATTCGACACAGACGGGAACTTTATAACTAAATGGGGCTCTAGTGGCTACGGTGATGGCCAATTTAGTTTTGCGCACGGAATAGATATTGACCAAAATGGTTATATATACATTGCAGACTCTGCCAATAACCGTGTTCAAAAATTTGATGCCAACGGAAATTTTTTGGCCAAATGGGGCACCGGAGGTATGGGGGATGGTCAATTTGATATGACGGGAGATATTGCAATATCTCCCACGGGCGAGATTATAGTGACGGATCCGTTCAACGCTCGTTATCAGATTTTTTCTTACGGTAGTCAATCGGCTCCTTCAGCCCCTCCAGCCACCGACCTCAACGGTGACGGTACAGTCGACACCACTCAACCAAATATGGCTGGTATGGTAGCCAGCACCGTCACTGGCAAGAGTGTAGCCCTAGAACTAAGCCCTAGCTGCAACCTCACAAACTCCAACATAACCCACCAAAACCAACTAGCTACCAAAGACCCAGCCTACAAATACACTGAAGGCCTATGGAACTTTGAAGCCAACTGTGGCACACCTGGCTACACTACAACAGTCAAGCTTTACTACTACGACGTAACCCCAGACAACAAGCTACTACGTAAATACAACCCTAACACCAATGCCTTCTTTAACATTACTAACGCTAACATCACTACCCAAACCATCAACAACCACAGCGTAACTGTCGTAACCTACCAAATCACTGACGGTGGCCCACTAGACACAGACAACCAAGTCAACGGCACCATAGTAGACCCAGCTGGCCTAGCAACTGCCAAGATAGGTGCGCCGAGTACGGGGTTGTAGTAAGAATGAGAAAAGTATTAAAGAATAAAAAAATACAAATTATAAGCGCAGCCATGCTAGTGATACTCGTAGTGTCTTTGGTTGCAATTATCCTACTATCAAAACCAGTAACCCCAAAGCTTACAAATAAAGATGGAGTTATTATACATTCTACTAGTACTCCAGATGCAGTAAAACCAGGGCCAGATTTCAAATGGCAGGGTAAGCCTAATGATCCAAAGCAGATAATCATACCAGGTATTGGTGTCGAGGCCTTTGTCCAAAAAGTAGGGGTTGATCAAAATAACGAGGTGGCTGTACCAAGTAATCTTCATACAGTAGGTTGGTTTGTTGATACTGTTCGACCCGGAGAAAAAGGACTTAGTTTAATAGATGGACACGTGACTGGTCGTCAAAATGATGGCGTATTTAAAGATCTTAATAAATTAAAAAGGGGAGATAAGTTTAAAGTACTACTAGGAAGCGGTAAGGTAGTTAACTACGAGGTGATTAGTAGCAAATCCGCAAAAACTAAAGAGTCATTGAGTATTATGTTCTCCCAAGACCCAAAAATAACTAGCCAATTAAACCTAGTTACCTGCAGCGGTAAATATGATAAAAAAACTAAAACTTATAACGAGAGATTAACTGTTTCAGCAAAGCAACTTTGGTAAACTGTATTTATTGACAAGCTAAGACAATCACCTAGCATTTTGCTGTGCTAAAGACATCTGGACCACCAGATGGCCGGGAGCGCTTTAGTTCATAAAAACTAGAGTTTGTAGCAAGCTTACTTAGTCCATCCCATAAATCTAGTGCTTCGTCTAAATCGGGTAGTTCTTGTAGGACTGGCCCAAAGAAGCCCTGTTTATCACCAGCCTTATTCTGAAAAATAATCGTCGGAACACCAATGTCTTGCCCTGCGATAGCCGTTGCTTGCGCCAGACTGGTGCTTAAATCACTATCAATACTAGTGTCATCAGCATAAGCCAGCAAATTTTTTGGCAAATTATTATCTGTCAGAACCTCGGCGATATGCTCATTATTCATTTCAAACCCTGCCACATGGTGTTTGATGCCCGAACTGGTGTACAGATCTATAAGCTTTATACCGTGTAGTTCAGAGGCCTTAGCAAAAACTCGCAAAACACGATGCGAAGCACGGTGTAGATTCGCATGTTGTCCCTCATCATCTCTCTGCGTAAGTTCATCATTCTTGAGAGCTAGGCTAAACGGCTTCCAGTCAATAGTAATACTCCTGTGTCCACTAACCATCAACAGCCAGCGGCTAGTTACCCAGCAAAAAGGACAGGATGGATCGAAATAAAATTCTACATTCATAGCTATACATTATATACACTCACCAACTATTAAGCATAGTGCTGACTTGTTTCGGTGATATAATTTTGCTATGAAAATGTCCGACCGGCGCAAAGACCTGCGCCCACGCGAGAAGCTACAGGCTAGGGGAGCCGAAGCCCTGAGTGACTACGAGCTACTGATGGCGATTATCGGTAGTGGTAATGCCCAGGCAGATGTGACCAAGATTGCGCGTGATGTGCTAAAAATCCTCAAACGCGACCGCAGCCTCACAGTAGAATCACTCAGCTGCGTCATCGGACTCGGACCTGCCAAAATCGCCGAGCTCGTCGCCAGCTACGAACTAGCTAGCCGCTATCTACTCGACCCAGAGCAACCCATCATCGACAGCCCCGAAGTAGCCGCTGCTCAGCTTGCCGACATTCGCACCAAACAGCAAGAATACTTCGTCTGCCTAACTCTCGACGGCGCCAATAGGCTCATCGCCAAGCGCATCATCACCATCGGCACACTCACCAGTAGTCTCGTCCACCCACGCGAAGTCTTCGCCGATGCCATCACCGACAGAGCAGCTAGCATCATCGTGGCGCACAATCACCCCAGCGGCAATTTGCAAGCCAGCGACGCCGACAGAGCCGTCACCGAGCGACTCCAGGAAGCCGGCGAACTACTCGGCATCAAACTCCTCGACCATATGATAGTCACCGTAAAAAGCTATCGATCCATAATATAACATGAAATAACCGTGAAAAACTATAAAAATGAACTAGTTTTCACGATATATATGTGCTATAATACATATTATGATAAGCCAACAAATTCGTCAAAAGATTCTTTATCTAGCAGATGAGTATAGATCCTTGGCTCTGGCTAATCAGGTAGCTGTTCACGAGATAGCTCTCGCAGAGGTTCCAGAAATGGTCTATAACTCAAATGCTATAGAGAATTCAACACTTACCCTCAAAGAGACAGAAGATATACTTCTGCGCGATAAAATGCTCAGAGACCACGAAATACGAGAGGTATACGAGGCTAAAAATTTAGCGAAGATCACGACCGAGCTACTCAAGAATCCACAGGAGCGTTTGACGACCGGACTAATACTATCACTCCATAAGATGCTACTGGCAGGTATCAATGATGATATTGCCGGTAGATATCGTAGCGGTAAAGAATGGGTGCGAATAGGCGCCCATGTTGGCGCCAATCCAACATTTGTCGCAGGTCTGATCTCGGAATTGTTAGAAAATTACAATCAAGAGTCTGATACATTTCTTTTAGAAAAAATTGCTTATTTTCACGCTGAATTTGAAACAATTCATCCCTTTAATGATGGTAATGGTCGTATCGGACGAGTGCTTATTAATCAACAACTGGCTAGCCTGGGCCTACCACCAATTATCATCCAAAATAAAAGTAAACGCACCGATTATTATCCATTGTTTGATGAATACCGCCGTACCAACAAGCATGATGGTTTTACGACTCTATTCGCGTATTTACTCATGGAGTCGCTCCACAAGCGTATCGCTATGCTTCGGTCGCCAAAAATCATCCGTTTGTCCGAATGGGCCAAGCAGAACGATATCGCGGGGAATATCGTAGCCAACAAAGCCTCCAGGCAGACTCTTCCAGCCTTTCGCGTGGGCGGTGTATGGAAGATTGATGCCGACTTCAAAGAAAGCAATGAGATCGATCATCAGGCAGGGTGATCATCTCTGTTTTTGGGGTATAATACAGACATGAATGATGATAGCAAGCTAGCTATTTACCAGGCGGCCGATGGTGCGATTGAACTGCCGGTCGATGCTAAGTTGGAGACGATTTGGGCGAGTCAGAAGCAGATTGCCGAGGTTTTTGGTGTAAATATACGAACAGTCAACGAGCACTTGGGCAATATTTTTGATACCGACGAACTAGGCAGAGATTCAGTTATCCGGAAATTCCGGATAACTGCTAGTGACGGCAAAACTTATGACACAAATCACTACAACCTAGACGCCATCATCTCGGTTGGCTACCGCGTCAATTCCAAAAACGCTACGCACTTTCGTAAATGGGCGACGAGGACTCTTCGCGACTATATTTCGGATGGCTTCGTCATCGACAAAAAGCGTGTCGAGCACAATCTATCGCAATTTACGCGTGCTCTAAACGACCTCAAACTACTATCAGCAGACATCGAACAAGTCGGCTCTAGCGAAGCCACCGACCTCGCACTAGCATTTGCCACCACCTGGCTGTCGCTCGACGCCTACGACAAATCAGAGCTACCAAGCAGCGGTACTATCAAAAAAGCCGTCGACATCGGCGCCAGCGAGCTAGAGGCCGAACTCCACAAACTTCGCAAAGCCCTGATAGCAAAAGGCGAGGCCACCGACATATTCGCCACCGAGCGCACCAAAGGCGGCTTGCACGCCTTGTTTGGCAATATCTTCCAATCGTTCGCCGGCGAAGACATCTATCCTACAGTCGAAGAAAAAGCCGCCCACTTGCTGTATTTCGTCGTCAAAAACCACGTCTTCGTAGACGGCAACAAACGCTCCGGCGCCTACGCCTTTGTCTGGTTCCTCCAAAAAACCGGCCTGCTCAACATCCACGAGATCAGCCCCCAAGCCCTCACCGCCATCACCCTGCTAGTA
Organism: Candidatus Saccharimonadota bacterium; assembly: GCA_020428315.1. Taxonomy (GTDB): domain Bacteria; phylum Patescibacteriota; class Saccharimonadia; order Saccharimonadales; family Saccharimonadaceae; genus JAGQNA01. Next base: position 166 of record JAGQNA010000001.1, on the reverse strand, counting down.
GCCGAGAGCAAACCCGAAGACAAAGACAAAATGGTCGGCCTAGTGTTATTGATGCTAGGCAACTTGCATGGTCAGTAAACTGTGTGACTCATCCCTGTTTTTAAGCTATAATACAGATAATGACAGATAATATTCCCTCAAAAAGATGGACAATTCACCAAACTTT
>JAGQNA010000019.1 GCA_020428315.1 Candidatus Saccharimonadota bacterium | reverse complement strand
CGGACTTCTTCGTTCACAACGATGGCTCTGTTGAGGAGCTTGAGAGCCAGCTTGCAAAAATAGCTAGAACTATTGAATTTAATAGTTGATTTGCAGATATTATTTTAAATACTCTTGTAACTTCTTTGAATCTTTGTGCTTCCGAAGCTTTGTTAGTGCCTTTGCCTCAATTTGACGAATTCTCTCTCGTGTCACCGCAAATTCTTGGCCAACCTCTTCAAGAGTATGACTTTTATCGCCATCAAGACCAAAACGCATTTTTACAATTTTCTGTTCACGGTCACTAAGCGTGGAAAGAATTTCCTGAACCTGTTCCTTAAGTAGCTGATTGGACGCAGCCTCCTCTGGTGTCGCACTATCCTCATCTTGAATAAATTCAGCCAGGGTACTGTCTTCCTCCTCGCCGTCACGTCCAACACCAGCATCGAGACTTTGGATATCTTGTTTGATTTTGATAACATACTCAACCTTTTCTGGTTCCATTTCGAGTTCTTTTGCTAACTCTTCAATAGTAGGTTCACGGTTCATCTCTTGAGTCATCCGGCGTTGTGTGCGTAGCAATTTGTTAATAGTCTCAACCATATGTACTGGTATTCGAATTGTACGTGCCTGATCTGCAATTGCTCGTGTAATTGCTTGTCGAATCCACCAAGTAGCGTATGTAGAGAATTTAAAACCCTTATCTGGGTCAAATTTTTCAACAGCACGTAGCAAACCAGTATTGCCCTCTTGAATTAGATCCAAGAAATCTAACCCACGACCACTATATCGTTTTGCAATACTAACAACTAACCTCATGTTTGCTTCAGCCATTTTATCTTTAGCTTTTTTATCACCTTCTACAACACGCTTTGCCAATGCTAATTCTTCTTCTCCATTAAGGAGAGGGATCTTACCAATCTCTCTAAGATATAGTCGAACCGAGTCGTCACTTACATCGTCAAAATACTGTCCAGTCTTAAGGACATCTTCCTCTTCTTCTAGTTCCTCATCATCAAGATCCGTCGCGTCTGGCTCATCTACCCCCGCAAGTTGCGATGCACTAATCTCATCCTCTGAAATATCATCATGTTTTGTATCATCATCTTTAACCATCCGTGGTCTCCTTTATTAAATTATGAAGCTGTATGCGTAGCTTCTTTGCCGATACTTCATCGTTCATCAACTCAGCATCTTTTAATTTCTCTAACAGGTGCATTTTCTGTTCTTTTTTTTGCTCAACAATTATACGGCGGAGCAGTCGCGCGGCTTCAAGCTTCCTATCAGCTTCTTGCCAACTTGCGTATCTTGTCTCGGCCTTCAATTCTACTATTTTTACATATGTATCTATGTTTTGCAACTCTAGAGGCAAAGGCGTTAAAGATATATCAGACTTTCTTAGAAATCTCGCTAAAATCTGTCTATCCTCTCGTACTATCATATCAATGTCTATTCCATCTAGTAAATTACGAGATGTAGGCGTAACCAATAAAACAGCCAGAAGATCATCTTGATACCCATCAAACCTCGGTGCTGATTTTTCTAAATTAACATTAGTCTGTCTGTACACGTGCTTTATATTATCGGTATTGCCGCTCTGAAATTTACTGCGTATTGCATCTAAAGAGGACTCGGTCTTGTTAGCTAGATATTTTAGGTAGTGTTCAACCTCAACGCTATCCTTTATGTTCTTAAGCAGCTCGAGGCTTTTTGAAGTTATGATGCGTTTTCCTGTCGCCGATGAATTGTCTTCACTCTTTTCATAATGTTTAATAATCCACTCAATCGCAGGTGTGCTACTTTCAATCGCTTTTTCCCACAATTTTACATCTAGCTTGATTAGTTCATCCGGATCCTTCGCCTTGTCACCAAGTTCTACTACGAATAGATCGGCTCCAACCCGTTGCGCGATTGGAATCGCACGCTCCGTTGCAGATACACCAGCCTTATCTCCATCAAATGCTAATCTTACATTCGTACTAAGTCGAACCAGTGACTTAAGTTGATACTCAGTTAGCGCAGTACCAGCTGTTGCAACAACATTTTTCACCCCCGCCTGATGACTAGTAATTACATCGAGGTTGCCCTCGACTAAAACAGCGTTATCATTTTTTCTGATTGATTCTTTTGCTAAATGCAAGCCAAATATATGTCGTGATTTATCATAAATTATAGTAGCGGGTGTATTCAAATATTTAGGAGCTTTTACATCATTTTCAGATAAAATCCGCCCTGTGAAGCCGATCACAGATCCGTTATTGTCCATTAAGGATACCATCATTCTACCCCTAAATAAGTCACCTCCGTATCTATTCGTAAGCCCAGCTGCCTTAATTTCTTGTGGACTAAAGCCACGCTTTTCTAATATACTCACCAGTGCGTTGTTACTATCAGGTGCATAGCCGATTTTAAAATTATGAACTATATCTTTGTTCAATGATCTGGTTTTAAAGACATAATTCTGAGCATGCTTATTTTTAATTAGACATTGTTGAAAATATACAGCGGCTAACTCGTTTGCTTCTATTAGCCGTTGCTTCTTCTTTGCTAGTTGACCAGAGTGTTTACCACTATACTGACTCAGTTCAACGCCCGCTTTTTGAGCTAATTTCTCTAGTGCAGCCCTAAAATCATACCCCTCGACTTCCATGATAAAACTAAATACATCACCACCACGTCCACTACTGAAATCGTGCCAAATTTGCTTCTCGGGGCTAACCACAAAACTAGGAGTTTTTTCATCGCTAAATGGACTAAGCCCTTTAAAGTTTCGACCTGCTCGTTTTAGTTCAACATATTCACCAACAACATCTTCAATTGAAAGCCTAGCTCGTACCTCTTCCTTAGCATCTTGCATAATTACATTATACCCCTTATATCAAACCCATAAAGCTCAAGCGTAAACTAGCCTCTATGGAGATATTATGCTTAAATAGTAGATATGCCACCGGGATATCAGCCAAATCAATCACAATCATACGATCAAGGGCTAGATGCTTCATACCTAGACCAAATTGCTGCACCAGCACAACAAAAAATCATGAACCCATTTATTCTATGGGGGCTAATAGGTGGAGCGCTTCTTATTGTGATAATTTTTATCATGGTACTATTCTCCTCCGGCCAGCCAAGCAGTGCTCAGCGTATGAATAACTTTTTATTTAGAGTTGACGCCCTTAACTCCTTAGTTAAAGATAGTCAGAAAACTATTAGGAACCCGAAGTTACACACTGCAAACGGTAGCCTATCATCGATTCTCACTAGTATACAAACGGAAACTACCAAATTTCTAAATAAATCGGGTTCTTCTGACAAAAAGGTCAGACTTAAACCACCGAAAGGCTCACCTATTCTGGCTGAGTATATACAAATAAATAAAAAAATTGATGAAGCTAGGTTAAATGCAATATTCGATCGAGTATACGCTCGTGAAGTAGCCTATCAGATCGCTAAACTTCGTACTGAGATGGTTCCAATTTATAAAGATACTTCTTCTAAAAAAATTCGTGAGTTTCTAGAAAATAGCGATAAAGATCTTAAAGCACTGTCTGAAGATATCAAAAAGATAAATTAGCAACAACTAACTCATAGCTATGTCGAATTAGATCTTTAATTTCACTTTCGGAAAGCTGCCCTGAGCAAATAATTGTGTTCCAGTGTTTTTTATTCAAATGATACCCCGGCAATACAGACTCATATTTTTCACGCAAATGTAAAGCTAATTTTGGATCACACTTTAGACTAACCCTTAAAGGGTTGCTACCTTCTGCAATTAGCGCAAACATTTTTCCTGCAGATTTATTTTCTGAATCTTTATGGCCAATCTTATAGACGCTAACTTCTTGTCCAAATGGAAAATCAAGCCATGTATTTTCTAAACTAAGAATATACTCCTCTAGTTCATTATGTGACATAGTATTATCCTACTGCAATACCCACTACTGTTGCAACCCAGACATAGTCTGCTTCCAATTTAATCGTTGTTCTATACTATCTTGCAACTTAGAATCGGCCTTCTTTGTAAGTTTATTTGAATCATCGCTACCAATTGCTTTAAATTGATATTTGACAGGTAGTTTTTCAAGCTTTAATCGCTCAGCTTCTTCAAGACACTTATCTTTGAAGCCTCTACACTGACTTCCTACCTGCAACCATTTACCAATATTATTGCTATCAGTAGAAAGCTTGACGTCAATTGCTGCCGAACGCGTTACCTCACGATTAAACTGCTGGTCAAACATAAAATTTCCCATACTATACACAATAAGTTTACCCTTATATGCTTCAGTTGATTGTATCCAATGCGGGTGATCACCAAGTACCATATCGGCACCGGCATCAATCATGCTTCGATACAATCTTGTACGAATCTCATCTGGCGATGCTTCATACTCAGCACCCATGTGAGTCATCGCAATTACCGGCATATATTTACTATACTTACTAATCTGATCAACTGCTGTTTGCTCAGGTATTCGAAACACTCCGTGAAAGCCACATAGTGCAATTGGTAGTTGTCCTTTTTTATGACTACTATTGGTATATTTAATCGTAACTGGCATAGCCACAACTTCACATATATCGTCGATCTCCCGTGGATCATAATGCCCAAAATGTTGCATTTTTGCATTATCGAGCTGCTGCCTAGTCCTCGTAAAACCTTCCGGACCCTGATTGTCGGTGTGATTATTAGATAACATAACAATATCAAACCACTTAGATGCCTCTTTCAGGTACTCTGGTCGACAATTAAATTGCAAAGCCTCCTCCATTTGAGCAGAAGTCATATTCACGCTAGGATCAGTTGGACATTCCAGCCCTGCTACCCAGGCATCATAGGCTGGTCGATTAAAAGTATTCAAGCCAGAGAATGGATATTTGTACTTAAGAGGACTAGCCATTGACCAGTCGTTCATGTAGCGACCCCAAAAAATATTTCCAGTGAATAGAATCTTAGAAGTCAACTGCTCTGGCTCGGGCTTAGTGTCTGTAGTTATTTGCTTGCTGTGTGTAGTGGTATTTTTTTGTGACGGATTCAAGTTTAATAAGATAAAAAAACCGGCAACGATACAGATTGTTATAAAGATAATTAATATTATTCCAATTTTACGATAGTCCTTGGGATTGCTAATGCTTAACATATCAGGCCATCTTTTTTATGTAGTACTTGAGCTCTTCTATACTACCTTGAATATCTTCTAATGCCCGGTGTGCTTCAGGTTTAGTAAATTTCTTGTTCAATTTACCCTCAAAAACTAACTTCCAGGCACTGACATCAAGCATACGATAATGCAACTTACCGGCTAGAGTCGGCCACTCATGATCAATAAATTTACGATCTTGGTGTATTGAATTGCCTGCGAGTAAGATTGGGTTAGATTTGTCAAAATGTTGATCTATAAACCTCAAAAAATCTATCTCGACATCATCAGTTATTTTTCCAGTATCATTCTGTAATTTTAATTGATCACACACATCGCTAAATTTTTCCCAGAAGGGACCAACCATCCGCTCCTCAAGCAATTCGGGATCGACTTTACAAACTGCAGTAAAACTCGCGATTTCTTGAAATTCCCAATCAGTAGCAATTGCTCCAACCTCTAGAATTCTGTCTTGAATTGGGTCTAGCCCGGTCATCTCTAAGTCTACCCATAATAGCTTTGCATGCTCTCTCATGCTAATAGTATACAATCTTTCAACAATATACTCTAGCGGGCATTATTTAGAGCATTGGCATACCAAAACAGCTCATCTAACCCAGCTTCGAGCTTTGATTGATTCTGCTTACCATCCTCTGTGATATTACCTAGGCTATCAATCGCTTCGTCAACCCTACCATAAAATGGTACATCATTTGGGACTGGGACTGACCCAATTGCACTATTTAAAACTAGCCGCAAATGGGCATCAGATCGAGCACCATGCACAGCCCCGTGACTAACTATTAAAGTTGGTTTACGTCGCATTTCCCCCTGGGTGAAATCTAGTGCATTTTTTAAAACTGCTGGAATACTATGATTGTATTCAGCCGTTGTAATAATATAGCCATCTGCCCAAGCTAAATCTGTGAGCCACCTTTTTGCTCCCTCAGTTAACGTTCGATCTGGCAACCATGGGGCTTCCTCTAGTAGCGGTATGTCATAGTCTACTAAATCAAGTAACTTTACCTCTGACTCTGGGTATTTAGAGGCTACTGTATTGTTCACCCACTTTGCTAGAAGAGGTGTGACTCTCTGCTGTCTGGTCGTACCTACAATTATTGCTATTTTCATTTTATCTCCTTTACTATACTTAGTATACTATATTTATCAGCCTCTAGACATAAGTCCTTTTTTATGATAAAATAGATATTGAAAGTATAATCACTATGTCAAAAACTAACAATCTATCACCAATCGAGAATAAAAATAGATCTGATACGTCACAGCATATAGCTAAACAAATTATAGATCGAATGAATGATTTTGGCTTTAGTAAGATACATTCTGAAACCAATCTAAATGCAGAATACTTCCTCACCTCTAGAGTAGGTAGTTTAGTTGGTGACGTGTTTAATCCTAAGAAGTATAAAGATTTGAAAGAATTCCTTGATAATAAAGGAATTGATATTGACAGCCAAGAGGCAGAAAGATTTCTTGCTAGGAATTCAGATATTGAGATAATTGATGAATATACGCGTAGCTCCTTCAGGGAGTATACTGAGTCGCTCAGTTCATCAAAAAATAAAATACCGCCTGGATCAGAGATTGCTCAGCCAATGCCCCTCAGTAACTTTGATAATTTGCTAGATTTAGTAAGTGAAAATTCAATAAAAAACCCAAACGGTCATGGTGTTAACCTTGAGTCTCTTATTTTAGTTGCTACGGCACATTATATTGAACTTGAGAGCCTAATTGAATCGCGTGGCGACCCTACAAAGATTCTACAGCAGGTACATGCTATCGAAAGTATTTGCGCACCGTTCTGTGAAATTGTTGGGTTTGATGCACTAGCAATGGCAGCTCGTTCATTGACTGGCATGATTCAGACTGAGGCAAGTATGTCCAATACGCCAGAGGCTCTAGCCCATACAAAATTACTTGCACGAGAAGTTCTTGATAGCATGGGTAATAATGTAGAGATAGAGAGAATATGTGACCAAATGCTTTCAGAATTTGGTATTGATGTATCACTTGCAATGCTACCAGATACATCCGAGCATGGAATAACTTATAGTATTGGAACTTGGGAAGCAAAAAATTTAAATATGTCAGATCTTACCTTAAGACTAATAGTTCGTAAAAAATCTCTAGGATCACTAATGCGTCGTCTTTATCGAATTCAAAACTCTGAAGAAGAGCGAAGTAATACAGTGCCCACCGACATGCTAGCAATGACATTCGTGGTAAAAGATACTGGTCAAGTAGCTACAATGCTCGAGAGTATTACAGAACACCTATTAGATACTGAACTCCCCCAGTTCGAAGGAAAACCATCACCAAAACGTAGCCAATTTATACACGCAACTGGTGATAAAGAATTCCAAGAAGACTTAAAGCGTTCCTTACCTGAAGGCATAGTGGCACTCACTGATTTTAAAACATCTGAAAATGGCTTTGAAGTGGCAAAATTAACATTTCACTATAATGATCCTGTATACAATACACTTGGCGAACTGCAGGATAGAGTTATCCCGGTTGAAATACAAATACAAACTGAACAGGCACGGGTTATCTCTAAAATTGGAAAAGCTGGGCATTGGCTATTAAAACTTAGTCATAAGATTCCTGAAGATGACTTATCAAGATACATTACTCGTATTCAAGAGTTACACAAAAGACGTCAAACTATGAACGATCCCAGCGTAACTAACCAGTCACTTCTACGCGCCAGTGAAACGCGAAACCACATTAAAAGACTATCAAAACATAAATTGGGCAAAATAGGCTTAAGGGGACAACGAACCAACTAACCTTTTTTCTTATCCAATCTATCGAGTTTTGCTAAGTGGACTACGTAATATATCACTAAAGCTGTCGCTAGTAGTGTTATCAATGAACTAAGTATTGCCCCATAGCCAATAGCAACTTCTGGATTCTTACCGTCGGCTTGCAGTATCACCCATTGTAAGCTATTCAAATCAACCCCTCTGGTTAGTAATGCAACTATCGGTGAGATTAGCTCGTCGACTATTACCTTAACACTTGCCCCAGCCGCAGTACCGATCGCAAGGCCAACCGCCAAGCCAATTACTCCCTGTTCACGTACGAATGATATAAACCCGTTAACTTGATTCTTTGCTGTGTTTTTTACCATAAATCCTCTCCTTCACCTAACTAGTATACACCCCCGAGTTTAAGCTGGCTGAAATAATAAGTACCTACATGGCGTCTGGGACTTCAATTCCTATCAGCCCTAAGCCATGCGTAAATATATGACTAACTTTTTTTAGTATACCAAGCCGTGCCTGCATTATTGATTTCTCTGCAGCTTTCACCCTGGTTGTCTCATAATATTTGTTCATAATTCGTGCAAGCTCATACAAATAATTCGCTACCTTATGTGGCTCAAGATCTGTTGCTGCTTGTCGGATAATACTTGGGTATTCCATAATCTTTAATAAAATAGCTTTTTCAGATTCGTAATCGTAGTCATTTACAGCTAAATCAAATTCAGCATCTTGGCTATCGTTTAAAATTTTATTTACTCGAACAGCTGCATACTGTACATATGGACCACTGTGTCCAGTCAATGCAAAAATTGTTTTCCAATCGAATAAAATATTTGTCCGTCGATCTGCAACAAAATCACTATACTTAATCGCTCCAAGGGCTATTTTTTTTATGTCTTCATCTGAAACATTACGCTCAAGTACTATTTCCCTTGCCCGTGCTTCGGCTTTGTTGAGTAAATCCTCCATCAATACGACACCCTTGCGACTACTCATCTTCTCACGAACACCATCATCATTAATTTGATCAATCACACCAAACCATAGATGAGTTAATTCAGTATTGATGCCTAACTTTCTTGCCATAGCAAAGAGCTGCGAAAAATAGAACTGTTGTTCACCACCAACAACGTATATAACTTTATCAGGCTGCCAATTCTCCTCTCTAAAAAGTATAGTTGCGAGATCAGTCGTTGCGTACAATGCCGCACCATTACTTTTCTGCACAAGTAGAGGAACATTAAATCCAAAATCATCTAGCGGTACTATCACTGAATTATCGTCATTCTGTACTGCAACTCCCTTATCTAGCAATTGCTGCACCGCTTGCTTTCCTCTCGGGGCAAAAAATGCCTCACCATATTCATAGTCAGTACTAATTTTCATACGATGCATAATATCATGTATATGAGCTAAGCTAATATCGTTGAATCGCTTACTATATTTCTTCGCCTCATCATCACCCTGCTCTAGCTTTATCAGCCATGATTGAACCTCACTCGCTAGGCTTGACGCTCCCGCCAATTCCTCGTCTTTCAGTGCCTGCTTAGTCTTAATGTATACACGTCCAAGCTCGTATACACCGTCACTCTTAAGCTTTTCATCGCTACTATATTTGATAAATCCAACTACCCAGATACCGAAAGGTGCACCATAATCACCAAGATGATTATCGGTAATAACATTCCAGCCTGTAGCTTTCATGAGTTGCCTAGCTGCCCAACCTTGATTCGCTGGACGAAGATGGCCCACACTATATGGTTTTGCCATATTAGGGCTTGGGTATTCAACAACTACAGTCCTACCCCTTCCGTCATCGTTTTCACCATAATTTTTTGACCAGTCACTGTTTAATATAGTTAGGAGTGTTATTGCACTAACTTCTAAATTTATGAAGCCAGCCCCGGCAACAGAGACACTACTAAACATCGATGAACGCTGGAGATCAACAATAATATCGTTTGCAATTTCACGAGAGTTTCTGCCTAATTCTTTAGCTAATTTTAAAGCAATATTAGTAGAGTAATCTCCAAATTTAGGATCTGGTCTTGAAAATCTTACTTCAACATCGATTTTGTACAACCGAGCAATAGTCTGAGCTAATAATTCTTCCATTTACTTATATTATAACTGTAAATAGTAAAAATTATTCAAATACTACGTCTGGATTTTCATCGTCAGACAGTACAAGTACTGGAGAGCTAGAAACAAAGCTAAGTCCCTTTACTTGTTCAAGTAGCATTCGCATTACGTTGATATCATCGTGACTGACAAAATCTTCTTCGTTTAGTTTGCTCATGTCTATTTTATTCCTTTACCCTATAATACCATAGGTACAAAAGCTTTGCAATAGTAAGTTTTCGATAACTCTGTCTTGAGATACTGTAATCCTAATTCCTTCACTAATTATCACGAGAAGTAGGCCGATACAGCAAGCATTGCAGTTGTATTAATGATCTCCGTTCTTCACAAAGCTACGGCCTTAAGCTTGGCTACGTGACACACGAATTAGGTGGTAATTTATATACGGCCCGGTTAGTTCAGATGAAAATATACATAAAGCTGTACGCAATGGTGATGCACACGAACAACGTATTAAACAATATGCGATTGCAGAAATAGTGCATAGTACAAAGCAATCATTTAAACATATCAAACCAGAGGTCATAAGTAGCTCTATGATAATTGGATATAAATATGACCACCTAGATCCAGCCGAAATCATGTTCATTGACGGCCAAGGTGAGTTATTTGCCGATCCTCATTGCGTATTCTCACTACGAGATGTTTTTGTACGGCAACAAAAATATGGAGCATATCGTAGACTTCAGGCAAAAATTATTGCTGACTATTTTGATATGACTAGGCCGGCACTCGTTGTAGAGCGCATTAACCGCACCATCGCTCAGCAGCACAGTGATATCAACCAATCAGGTACTGAGCAAGAGCCGATGGATGTCTTTCGGCGTTTGATAATTCCTCGTGTGCGAGCTGAGCAAGTACAGCAAGCAACGCCACCCATTGAGCAAGATGAGGCAATAAAAACTCCAGAAGATGTTGACCAAACGGCTCGAAGTATTCGCCTCCATGGCGTTGTATGTCATCGCTGCCGTCACCAGAGGGTTAGTCGGCTACGCCTCTCAAGCTCAAGAGCTTACTCTAGCCGCTGGCATTGTGCTGCACGAGAACGAAATATTTGTTCGCGAGCATCACCGGGACACTAAAAAACTTAGTGAAATTGCTGGCCATGCCTTAGTTAAACGCAGCCAGTCTTAAAGTATAATTACTAGGTTTTCTGCCTAGACAGTGCTGTCACTGAATAGCTGACTTAATAAGCCCAATAAACAATGGATGGGCATCAAACGGCCTACTTCTAAATTCTGGATGAGCTTGAGTAGCCACCATGTAAGGATGATCGGTTGCCTCAACGTACTCGACTAGACTACCATCAGGGCTAGTTCCAGATATAACCAAGCCGCCCCGAGCTATATCATCGGCAAATCGTTGATTAACCTCATAACGATGACGATGTCTCTCTTTAATATTGCTAGTACCGTAAATCTCACTGACTCGGGTTGATTGTTTTAAGACTGCTGGGCAATTGCCAAGTCTCA
>JAGQNA010000018.1 GCA_020428315.1 Candidatus Saccharimonadota bacterium | reverse complement strand
TGGCGAGAAATGTACCCTAGTTGGCGGTGGTTGCTACCAGTTATTCCAAAATGGTTCAATTTACTGGACACAGTCGACTGGTGCGAATATGATCAAAGGCGGAATTGGAGGCAAGTGGCGGTCATTAGACTACGAAAGAGGTCGCTTAGGCTACCCTCGTGGCGATGAAGTTTGTGGTATAAAAAATGGTGGTTGTTACCAGTTGTTCCAAGGTGGTCGCATATACTGGTCTCCACAAACTGATGCTCAGCCAATTTGGGGTGGTATTCTGACAAAATATGTTAGTCTCGGCAGTGAACATGGTGTATTAGGGTACCCAACTAGTGGCGAGAAATACACAGGTACTCATACATATCAAACATATGAAGGAGGAACCTTAGGCTGGACTAGTAAGAAAGGGGCTTGGAAATACTAAACTATTGCTATATAAAGTGTTTGTTACTTGCGTGATATCTGTCGAATAAAGAAATTATCCTCGCCATCAAACGGAGCATAGCCGGTTTCTTCACGCGAAGACACTATAGTGAGACCATTCGAGGCAACCTCTTCGTCTAACTTGTGCTTGTCTAGAAAACGCCTATAGTGATCGTTATAAATAAACGCATCCGGCTCACTATCTACTGGAATACCCTTGCCATACAGATCATTCTTTTTACCACGTACCTCTATGCATAAGCGCCCACCATCTACCAGGTTGCGCGCTGCCCAGGCTAACGCACGAGATTGCCCTTGTCGATCCACCGAATGTAACGTGAAACGTGAATAAACTACATCAACACCATCATCTGTGTCTGCTAGGCTTGTAAAATCACCTGGTTCATACTTAATATTTTCAAGTTTATTCCTAGACGATAGCTCATCTATTTCTGAGCTTGCTTGGTCATAGGCCACAACACTCACACCATGCTCGCCAAAAAACCTCGCGTCACGACCATTACCACAGCCAAATTCAACCAGCCTGTCTCCGGTACTTACGTATCGTTCTAGCACAAAGCGCGCAAAGTGTGAGGGCTCTATAGGTGCTTCATGTTTTTTGTAGTACTCCTGCCAATATAATTTATCCATTTCGCTCCCGCTCTACGTAATCTAGAATAATTTCCTTACTACTCTAAGTAGTATAGATAAAAGTCAATCAGATAACAACCAGGAGCGAAATAGAATATGCTATAGCAACTTTCTTAGCCTCTTGCTTACATTCCGAGTAAAATGCTTTGCGCTCGCTTTCACACCTTCTAGTTTTTGCCTCTTTCGTCGCTCATCCTCAAGTCGCGTCGTTATATCCTTAACGGTTCTTTCAAGTGTTTCAACTACCCTCTTCTGCTCATTCTCTCTTTCGTGAAGACTATCAAGCTCAGAATATAGCCCACTTCTCTCCTGATGCAAACTTTCAATTTCAGAATAGAGTTTATTCATTTCTCGAGCCTGATTGTCTATTGTGATGTTTTTATCAACAATCCTCTGAATAGTAAACCCTATGAAGCTCTTTACTACTGGGTCTTTACTTCTAATAGCCTCCCCGTATTCCTTATAGGAGTGTTGTAAATCAAGAAGAGAGTCCTCCATATGCGCAACCTGCTTATCTTTCGGAGGAGGCATCATATAGTCACCATAAATGGAGGTGAGGAGCTTATCGTAACCAACAGGCAAGCGGATGTCAGTATCCTCAAAGGAGAACCTTTCGTACGAATCATACCATTCCCTAGGATAGATAGAGCTCTGCGCAATGCTTGTTGGAGCAAATCCACCACGAACATAACCAGTGTCGTCAAAATCATACTTACTACATAAGTCTATGTATTGATTAAGAAGCGTCTGCTCATCCTCTCCACTATCGAGAACCCTCGCCTTCCACAGTTCATCATTCAGAAAAGTAATACCCTCCTCAAACTCACGCTGCTTTTTAGCTCCTTTTGGTGCTCCAAATATAGGAAATATATCAACATATACACCGGTAAGTTGCTCTGGTTTATTGAGCACATGAGAAATGAAGAATGTTGATCTCGTGTCGAATACCTTAGTGAATGTAAACACTCCACCCTTCTCCATCCCATTTAGGACTTTTAGATGTTTAGGAAGCTTCTTCTTAGCAACTTCTATAAACCGTAAATAGTCCTTCCAGGGCATCTCTATATCGATATCATCATCCCACGGTATAACACCATGATGTCGCACCGCTCCTATCGCTGTGCCGTATCCAGCAAAATATCGTATATTGTTCTCCCCACAAAGTAATCTAATCTCTTTGTAGATCTCAATCAGTTTCTTCTGTAGATCAGTAGCCATCTTGTATTTGATTATAGGCTATAGAGGAAAACGCGCAAACAGGAGTAATTAACCTCAGATTTTACCCTTACATGCTACAATAGTAGTATTAGAAGAGTAAATGAGAAATAGTTGATGCCAAAAATCTCCGTATTAGTGCCAATTTTTAACGTCGAAAAATACCTACGCGAATGTCTAGATAGTATCGTTAATCAAACCCTAAAAGACATCGAGATTATCTGTATAGATGACGGTTCGACAGATAGCTCACCACAAATCATCAAAGAGTATGCCGACAAAGATCAGCGTTTTGTAGTAATCACCAAAAAAAATTCTGGCTATGGTGACTCTATGAACAAAGGTCTAGCCAAGGCTACTGGTGAATATATCGGTATAGTCGAGTCAGACGACTTCATAGACCATGACATGTTTGAGAACTTATATCGTCTTGGCAAGAAAGACGATGCAGAAGTTGTAAAAAGTGAATTCTACTACTATTTCACTAATTTAGACAAAAAAAGTCCACAGTGGGACAGTAAGCATGGTGGTATATATAGCCAAGAGTTACGAAAATACATCACCAAACATAACACGAAGTCGAATATCATTCACAAAGGTGAAGTGGGTCAAGTTATTGATACCACCGAACAGCAGCACATACTATACCAAAAACCAGCTATTTGGTCGGCTATATATTCTAATAGTTTTCTAAAAAAGCATGGTATCAAATTCCTGCCGTCTCCAGGTGCATCGTACCAAGATACCGCCTTTAGCTTCAAAGTGTGGTCGACTGCAAAGCGTGTTGTATTTACAGACAAAGCTTACTTGCACTATCGCCAAGATAATGAGGCATCTTCTGTAAATAGCCCTGGTAAGGTGTTCTGTGTTGCAGACGAATACGCCGAGATTGAAAAGTTCCTAAAAAAACATAAGATATGGGGTAAATTTGCCGCTCTTGTTCAAAAAACAAAATACGGTGCCTACTCTTGGAATTTCAAACGCCTGGCTGAAGGTTTAGACGCTGAGTTCTTGGATTTATTTTCAAAGCAATACAAAGCGGTGTACGAAAGCTCTGTTTTGGACCCATTTTACTTTGATACCAACGAGCGGCGCGACATGCGTGAGATTATCTATAACCCAGAAATGTTCTTGGCGCGCAAACGAGCCAAGAAAGCCGCTAAGGTATCTGTAATAGTTCCCGTATATAACGTCGAAAAGTACCTAGCTAAGTGTCTGGATAGTCTGGTGGGGCAAACCATGCAAGAGATTGAGATAATCTGTGTCAACGATGGCTCGCCAGACGATTCTATATCTATACTCGAGGAATACCACGCCAAGGATCCGCGCATAACTATCCGCGAAACAGCCAACCGCGGCCTTGCTGCAGCACGCAACCACGGTATGGCTCAAGCTTCTGGAGATTACTTGATGTTTTGTGATAGCGACGACCGCTATAGCCTTGATGCCTGTGAAAAAATGTATAGCACCATAACCAAAAAGAACGTAGATATAGTTATAGCTGGTATAGATATAGACTACTCTACAGTAGAGTTAGCTAGACGGTATAAACAGTCAGATACTGAATACTACCGCCTACGAAATAATGGCTTACGCAAAGTGACCAAAGACTTAATCCAGTCGACTGATGTATCAGCTTGGAATAAAATATACTCAACCTCACTACAGCGAAAGTATGGGGTCTGGTTTCCAAATGGTCTATGGTACGAAGATTCAACCTTCTTTATGAACTATATGCTAGTCAGCAAAAAAGCCTACTTCTTGCGTGACCAAAAGGTGTACATCTACGTTCGGCGCGATGGTAGTATTATGGCCACAACAGCCCGTAAAACACCAAAAGCCCTAGACCACGTAAAGGCTACTGTGCAGACTTTTTGGTTTATGAAGCGACACAATCTACTAGCCGATAATGTCGATTTATTCATCGAAACATTTGCTCATAGCTACCGGCTCTCTGTTCGACACATGCCACATAGTGATTACCCGAAGCTCTACGAATTTGTACGAAGATTTATTAGTGACAATAAATCCTATCTAAACTCGATAGATCCAGAAATGGTCGCCAAGCTCGGTAAGCTACCACCAAAACGCTCTTTTGCAGAAAAGATGAATGCAAAAATTAGGCCAAAAGCATCAAAATATGTTAACAAGGTCATGGTAAAAGTTAGCCCAGCCTACCGAAAACAGAGCCATGTAATGAAGATGGTAGATGACCTACACTTAAAAATAAAGCGTAGCGATGAACATATTGAAAAACTTGAAAAAACAGTAGATATGTTACTGAAGCAATTAGACAAGTAGATGTCTAAGGTCTAAGTTAATTTTGTATTAATAGCACGGCTACAGCTCTAGCAAAAGGTCGTAGACTCTCTTTGCGTTATTTTGGTCTCTATATGAGAAGAATTTTTCTATACGCTTACTATACTTACTGTTTACTTTACAGCCAGATTCGATTGTCTGTACTATCTCTGTAACTGCCGACTCGTAGTCGTATGTCACCTCGCCTAGGCCATCATCTTCGTACGAAAAATAGCCTTCCTCTGCTATGTGATTCTCGTGTAAAGTTTCTCTGTCGAACTGAGTGTAGATAATCGGCTTTCGTAGATACGCAAAGTCAAATGCAACACTAGAGTAGTCGGTTATTAGTAAGTTACCTTGCATAAAAGCCTGCTTGTAGTCATATGGTGGAGTCTTTATAGTGAAACTACTATTACCGCTAAAATCCTCTACCTGGCGGCTAAACGCTGGATGCAGATAAAACTCACCTATCATACCTTTGGTTTTTAATGCGTCAAGCACCCTAGGGTCATTCATAAGGTTATTATAAAACTTGAAGTACTCGGTATCCTTGAATGTGTCGGAGTGTGCTCGAATACCACTCTTGCCGTGACGCTCTTCTGATAATATATTCTTACGCCAGGTTGGTGCCAATATCACCACCCCTTTTGGTTTGTTTTCTAGTAAGTCATACCTAGGCAGACCGGTTAGCTTAACCACATTTTTATCGTAACCATAATCACCAGATACAATAGAGCTGTATTCGGCTTTTGTAGATGTAATAAATAGTTTGATGTTCTTTTCAAACCTGTTTAGCCAGCCAGATAAATCTGATTGGATAATTCCGTGTTGTAAAAATACAAAGTCAAATTTATATAAATCGTTAAAGTGTGTCCATCGGTAGCCAAAGGCATTGTAGACATAATAGTCAGCATGGGACGATATAATCTTGCTGGCCCGAAGAAACAACATTTTATACTTAAGACTGTTTGCATCAACTACTCTACCTATTTTTTGTAAACGCTCGTAGTCAGGTGAGGTTTTTGCGATAACAAAATATACATCAACCTCAGACGTATCTCTGTCTGCTATATATCTAAATAAAGCTTCACCGTTATCTCCTGCTAGAGTTCCTCGGTCGGATATGAGCCATATTGGACGGTCTGACTTATATAAGCCTATGAAGTATAGTTGCCGAATAGCAACATCAACTATATCAATCCATACAGACCTAAGGAGCAATGCTATGGGACCTGTCAATTCCCACATAATCTTTTTTGGTGGAGCGAACTTGAGCAAACTGTCGATATTTCGTAAAGTCCCTTTTATCCAGTTTATAGTCTTTCGCAGCTGGATGTTACGAATAATCTGTAGCGAGAAGCGTAACTCCGATCTCCACCGATTATACCTTGTATTAGGATACACTTTTATAGTATGGTTGTTTTTTCTAAGGATTACACCAGCCTTTTGATGATAAGTATGATTTAACACACCTAGGCCAGTGAATTGCTTTGTAAAGATAGGCAGTCTCGTACTAGTGCCGTCAAAACTTTTGAGTAGTCCAGCTATAGTATCTACAGGTGAAACCTCTATTGTCACCTCAAAAGCCTCGTTCTCGTTAAATTTATCGCCCAAGAAAGTGTTTTGGCGCTGCGGACGAGACACTGGCTTTATTTCGAATTCTCCGCATGATGTTTGAATAAATCTTTTGTCACGACTAGATATCAATGCACGCAGTGCATACCCTTCGAGTTTATATTTACCTCCGCCTAGATCATGAATAAAATCCAGTACCAAAGCACTATCAGCTTGAGTCATACTGTATCGAAAAAGCTCAACGTTGTTAAAAAAGTATTCTGAGTCATTTATTGTTAGTAGTTTTTCGTATTTTTTGTTACCGTATTTTTTTCGAAGTAAAAACGTCTTTCGATCTAGATTTAGAATATTATTTGATAGCAGTATAGCATCGTCTATTTTGCTCGCAAGATCGTATATGTGTAACTTGTAATCTACCATTTCATCATCGGTTAGTATAGACTGATTTTTTTCCTCGGATATCTTCCACGCAATGTCGTTCATAACTAGGTGCTGGATATACCTGTGGATTACACCACCTGAAGTCCACAGATCTATCAAATACTCCAAAAAGTGCTTTGGTGTATCAATAAAATAACTTCGATTAGTCATCTTAGTGCTGATAGCCGATGAATTATCTGATCTTTTGCGATAGTGGAACGTCGTACTTGACAGTACGCCGTACTTCTTTTTATTACATAGTATTTCATTAACATATTTTGCATCTTCGGCGACTTTTAGTTGTGTATCAAATTTAAGCTTCTTGGTTGCATCTCTCACAAGCAGTATGCTTGAAATATGAAAGATTGATTGCTGTGGCTCATCGGTGACATCGATCAACCGTGTTTGCTTGAACTTACTATTTAAGTAATGCTCGGTATATTTACCGTCAAAATATTTTATTTTTGATGCAACAAAATCAACGCTGGCATAGCGCTGCAGGAACGATACTGATTCTTTATAGAAATGACGACTTATCACATCATCACTATCCATAAAGTGAATATACTTACCGGTTGCCGACTTTGCTCCTTTATTTCGAGCTGCGCTTACACCGGAATTCTTTTGTTTTATATAGGTAATATTATCGGGGTAGCATTTAACATATTTCTTACACACTTCATCAGATCTATCAGGGCTACCATCATTAACAAGAATTAACTGAATATTGTCAGTAAATCCAACGCTCTGACCTACTATCGACTGCAGTGTTTCATCGATATAATTCTCTACATTATATATAGGTACGATTACAGAGATGAGAAAGTTTTTTTTCATGATTCAAATAGGTTATTATATGCGCTTGTAACCTCACTCGGATTACCGTCTATTGTCACCTTGCCCTTCTCTATCAGTACAGCCCTCGTACAGTACTTCTCTACTTGAGCCATACTGTGCGTTACAAATATTATCGTCTTTTTTTTCTCTTTAAGATAATCAAAATAATCGTAACACTTCTTTTTAAAAGCTGAGTCGCCAACTGCTAGAACTTCGTCCAATAGTAATATATCGCCGTCAGCACGTATCGCCATAGAAAAGGCAAGTCGCACCTGCATCCCGCTGGAGTAGTTTTTAAGTTTTTGATCCATGAACTGCTTTAACTCAGCAAATTCAACTATTGAATCATACATCTCATCGACTTCTTTCCGACTAAAGCCTAGCATGGCTCCATTTAGGTAAACATTATCACGCCCAGATAGGTTTGGATTAAAACCAACACCAAGCTCGATAAATGGTACCAATTTACCGTGCACACTGATACTACCACTAGTTGGCTGGTAGATTTCAGCGATAATCTTTAGTAGTGTACTCTTACCAGCTCCATTTCGACCTAAAATACCGATGAATTCGCCTTTTTTAATATCGATGTTAATGCCTCTTAAGGCATGATAAGTATCGTGGCCAATTCTTGTATTTTTCTTGAAATGGTTAAGAACTTTTAGTTTTAACGAATCTTCTTTTTCGTGTGGCAAATGAAAATCTTTTACCACATTTTTTATACTGACTGCTATACCTGATTTCACTTAAACATCCTCCGCAAAATATGGTGACCGTGACTTGAAATACCATGCTCCAAAAAAGAAGATGACTATACAAATCGCAATTGGTGGCAGATACAGCCATGGATTACCATTACCAACCGTCCAGAGCGAGGGAACGTCATGGCTAATTGCCAGATGGCGAACATCTTGGACGATTTGTGCGATTGGATTTGCTAGTGCTACACTAACTAGCCAGTGATTCGTAAAATGTGCAAGTAGCGAGATTGGGAAAATAATCGCTGATCCATAAAACAATGCCTGCGAAATTACATCCCAGATATACTGTATATCTCTAAATCGTACATAGACTGCACTAAGGAATAGTGCAACACCAAGCGCAACAACAAATAACTCAATTACTAGAGGTATGACCAGAATTATTCCCCATGAAGGCTCAACTTGATTGAAAATCGCAAATAGTAGTATAACTATCGAGTTTATCGCCAGAGTGATAAAGGCTGATATGGTATTCGCTACAACTATGATATATCGAGGAAACTTTATTTTTCGAAGTAGGCCGCCATTATTTACAATTGATTTGATTGTTCCATTGGTAACATCTAAAAAGAACTGCCACAGAACAATACCAGCCAAGAGAGCGACCGGCCAATGCTTAATTCCTTCACCAACATGTAGAATTTTTATGAATACAACGTAGAGAATTGTAAACATAAATAAAGGCTTCATAACCGACCAGATATAGCCTAAAATCGAATCCTGATATTTTATCTTGAAATCGAATCGAACTAGCTCGCGTAGGAGTATAAGGGAATATCTATACTTATTATGGAGTTTTTTCCACATACTTTAATACATTATATCAGGAAAATTACTTATCAAGGTACAATAGACTATATGAAATCACCAGAAATTTCTATTATAATTCCCGTCTACAACGCATCAGGTACTATTGGAACTATCGTACGAGGGATTACTAGCCAAACATTTCAAAATTTTGAATTGATCCTAGTTGATGATGGTTCAACCGATTCAACATTAAAAGTGTTACGTGGCCTCACCACTAAAGATAAGCGTATCGTCATTCGGTCTATTAAAAATGGTGGCCCTTCGGCTGCTAGGAACAGCGGTCTAGCTAAGGCGAGAGGCAAATATGTAATATTCTTTGATGCTGACGATTCGATTACACCGAACTTGCTTCAAGTTATGCATTCAGCGATAAGCAAACGCAATAGCGATATTGCCGTTGCTGGCTGGAATGTAAATGTTAAAAGGAATCAAAGTATCGTCAAGCATTATAAAATTATTAACCCGCCTACTAGATTTATTACTGGAAAGAATAGTATTAATCGTTTTATGATTAAATCGATTGGTGATGACGGTTTAATGTATAACCTCTGGAATAAAATATATCGACTCGATATCATCAATCAAAATAATCTAAGATTCCGAGAAGATCTACGATTTGGAGAAGATTTAGTATTTATATTGCATTACCTAAAGTATTCTAGCAAATTGCAGATCATATCTGATGCGCTGTATGACTACCAAGCGGATAGTGACAGTAGTATCTTTAAACTATCGGCACTAGAGCCAAAATATCGGATAGTTAACGCAGATGAACTAGATAAGTTTATTGGAAAAACACCGACTAGAGAAACTTTAGAACTGGCAAATTGGGTAAAGTGGCGCTGGCTTTTATCGTACTATCGCCTTGTCGCCGGTAGCGACCTGACGTACCAACGTAAAATTCAGCTTATTAAGGACAATCAATCCGTAAATACACAGACATCAAACTCTACAAAGTATATTGATAAAAAAAGGTTTAGCCTGCAGCTAGTAGCAAGTGTATGCTATCGTCATCCTACTATAGCTCTGGTATTTGGTAAATTATTTCACTATACAAAAATTCTAATAATGAAATTTAGGTTAATTAAGGCCTAGTCTGACTCTTACTTTTGCTCGACATACATCTGTAACGATGTTGAAATGATAATCATAATTATCGGTCCGTAAACAACTCCAAGCATGCCAAAGTAAGCTATTCCACAAAATGTTGCGATCATCGTTACTGCGACTGACTGCTTGATTGACTTTGGTATTAGTTTGGTTCGTAAAATCGGATCGAGGTTTCCTGATGCCAAATAAGCAATAATCACAATTAGTCCAAGCCAGAACTGACCAGTTAGCATACTGTAAAGCGCTAAAGGTATCAGTATCACACCCGAGCCGAGTGGTATAAAATTTAGAATTGTAAATAAAATAAAGAACAGGAAGCTATATGAGCCATAACCAAGTAGGGTGAGTAGTAGTACTGCAATAAGTGCTAAAATCATAGCAATGACTAATTGCCCTTTGACCATCGCACCAGCCATTAGTCCAACCCTGTCTAGATAACGATCAGTCAGCTGTCTGTCAAATGGACTAGCTTGTTTGATAAACTTTACATAGCGTGGCCCACGCAGCAACAGCTCGATAAACAAGAAAGCGTAAACTAATAGACTAATCACGACCTGAGGCATACTACTCACAATTCCTATCGTAAGGTCTAGCATGAAGCGAGCTGCTATTGTTGTTGAATTTCGGATAAAACTAATTATCCCCTCATCAGTAACTGCGTTTTGTACACCAGGAACTATTCCTGATAAATCTTTAATACTATCAACTACTTGATCAATTCCTGATGGCACATTCCCAGCTAAGCTAAAATTGCTAACCGACGCAACGAATTGTGACAATTGCGAAACTGAAGCGATAATAATTATTGTTAATGGAACAACTACTACCATAAACGATAAAAATAAAGTTACTACAGCAGCTAAAACACCATTACCCTTTTTTGACTTTAGTTTTTTAAATAATGGATAAAATATATAAGCGAGTAAAGTTGTTAAGATGATTACGTTCAGTTGCGGCCAAAGGAACCAAACAGCTAGGGCTAGGGCCACTAGAACTGTTATTGTTTGTATCTTTTTTGATGAGTGATCAATCATAATCAATTTTTTACCTGGTTAATTTTTTGAATCAGCAGGCTTTACATTGCCAAGTAGTTGTTTGAACATAAATAATGGCAGGACAATCGTAGCAATCACTACTGTTACCCAAATAATTAGCGGTGCTAGCACCCAGTTCGTCAAGCCGGTGATTGAAATACCTGCTGTTAGCCAGCTTGTTATTAGTAGGCCCACAAACGTTGTTATTAAAGCAATTCCACCTCGTAAAGCTGGTACGTATTTAATAGCCATCTTTAGTATAAATGGTTCAAGAAGGGCTTCAATGGCTGTAAAGAATATCACACTCACTATAAAACCAAGTGGGCTGATCACGACACCAGGTAGAAGAATTGCGGCTACGAGTAAACCTATCGAATTTGCTAATAGTACCAATATGGTTCTGGCGACTAAACGTAACATCTCTGCTCTCCTTTATTTAAACTAACTGCTATTATACCACCATAGGCGATTTAAGACACTAAGCCGTGTTCATAAAGATGTAAAGATTGCTTTATGTATAAATAGGTGGTACTATCATCTCATA
>JAGQNA010000017.1 GCA_020428315.1 Candidatus Saccharimonadota bacterium | reverse complement strand
AGAATCTGGGTAGAATGTAATGCTAGTACCAGTTGGACGATCGGTTTTACCTATCTTCTTAAGCGCTTGCACAGTCGCACCTCGCGCAAACTCAATTGAATATAGACTACCATTCTTCACCACTTCTGCTATAAATTTAGTAGATAAAGCATTCACAACACTTGATCCGACACCGTGTAGTCCTGACGATACCTTATAGCCACCACCGCCAAACTTACCTCCAGCATGTAACACAGTCAGTACTGTCTCGAGAGTACTAAGTCCCGTCTTCTCATGCTTGTCTATAGGGATACCCCGTCCGTCATCTGTAATATTTATGCCCCCATCAGACTGAATACGAACATCGACTCTAGATGCATAACCTGCGATAGCCTCATCTATACAGTTATCTGCGATTTCCTTAATAAGGTGATGTACTCCGTCGTAGCCAGTACTACCAATATACATACCTGGACGCTTACGAACAGGCTCTAGTCCTTCAAGCACTTGAATCTGTGACGCATCATACGAATTATCAGCTTTTTGTTTAGCCATTTTCCCTCACTTTTACAGCCTATATACACTATTTACACTAGGTCTATTATATCGAACTATTTGTATTCGCTCAAGTACTTGCACTGAACACAATTCTTATGCTAATCTAGAGGTAATATTTAGGTAAATTTACATTAACACTAAAAATTAAACGAGAATAAATGCAATGTTTCGAAAAATAGTATCAAATCTACCATTCAGTCCGGCATTAATTGGCCAACTGGGCTTTTATGCGAGACGGCTACGTAAAGAGGAGACCACACGACGAGCTGGGCTCATCGTTACTGCCCTTGCGTTAGTAATTCAATCATTTGCTGTTTTTCAACCACCAGAGTCAGTCAATGCAGCTAGTCAAGCTGATTTAATACCAGGTGGGATATCAACCAAAGCGCAACTACTTGCACATTACGATAAGAACACTAAACGTATAAAAGGCCTGTTTACGTCACTAGGTATCACCAGAGCTGAGCTTGCCAATACAAAAAAAGGCAGTATAAAAGGCGGAGAGGTTGCTGGTAAATACAACTGGTCCGCAGTCAAACTATACTCACCGGCACAAGGTGAGCATAGATATGTATTTAATCACGGAGCCGGTAATGTAGATTTCTTCTATAGGCCGTTAAAGCTTACCAAAGAAGGCTCTCTACCTTATCCGGTTCTAGAAGGCCACTCGGCACGCCAAGGCTGGTTTGCGATAAAACTTGACTGTGGTAATTTAATAACTAATTCACCCCCAAAACCTGCACCAAAACCTGCACCAAAACCTGCACCAAAACCTGCACCTGAGACATGTCCGATACCAGGCAAAGAGAACCTACCCGCTAATGACCCTAACTGTAAGCTTAATCCAGAAGCTACATGCTCATTAGTAAATGCGTCTCTATCGAATCGAACACTAGTATCCCTATCAGGTAAAGCCACCGTCTCAAATGGAGCTACAATAAGTAAATATACTTTTGTAGTGAAAGATGCTAATGGTACTGTTGTAAAGACTATTTCGGTGAGCAGTACTCAGACCGAAGTTATTGCTCCAAGCTTTGAGATAGACAAGCCTGGAAAATACAGTGTTTCGTTAATTGTAACAACTAGTCTTGGCGACAAGACAAATAATACAGACTGTGCTAAGCAATTCACTATTGTCCCTCCAAAAATGTGTACTTACAATCCAAACCTTGAGGCTACAGACCCCGACTGCCAGCCGTGTGAAGAAGGATCTAATATATGGATAAAAGATCCAAAATGTAATACTGAAATAATCATGACAAAAAACGCTAAAAATCTAACACAAGGTGGCATTGATGCCCAAAAAATGAAGGCAAAAGGCGGAGATAAAATTAGCTATACAATCTCGGTTGAAAATCGTGGCAATAAGACTGCTAACAAGGTAAAAGTTGAGGAAGAGCTTCTAGATGTAAGTGAATACGCAAACATCATAGATAAAGGCGGTGCTAGTTTTGACACTACTAGTAAAACACTATCCTGGGGATCTATGACTATTAAGCCACACGAAAAAGAATCACGAACATTTATTGTGCAAGTTATTGATCCAGTACCAAAAACTAATTCCGGAACTAGTAATGGTGCATCATACGACTGTAATATGACAAATACATTTGGCAATTCCGTAGACATCGCAATAGAATGCCCAATTGAGAAAGTAATAATTGAACAAACGGTATCAGAATTACCAACTACCGGACCCGGCGAGAATATGGCATTTGCCAGTATTATACTTGCTGTAGCTGTATTTTTCTACGCACGATCTAGGCAGCTTGGAAAAGAAGTGCGTCTAATCCGTAAGAGTGCGCACGCAGGTACGCTATAATTAATAATTCCGTGGTTAAGGAGTGGTAACATGAGTGAACTAGAGAGTAAATCAAACGTAGAGAAACAACGTCCTTTGTCAGAAGTTGAAGTAAATAACCCAGAGCATGTTGAACGAATATCAAAAGAGATTGAAAAGAAGCTAGAAAAAACTAATGCTGAAAAAGAGTCTAACAATACTGAACGGGCCCGCGATGAAGTTGAGAAAGCAACAGAAAGAAATACAGAAAAACACACTAAGCAAAAAGAACTGTCTCCTGCTGAAAAAAGAAAATTGAATATACTAGATGGTCGCCATGCAGACAGAAAGCTTTCATTTAAGAAAACTATGAATGAGACATACTCTCATATGTCATTTGCTGAAAAAACTTTTGGTAAATTTATCCATAATCCAGTCATAGAAAAGACGAGTGAGGTAGCAGGTAATACGATAGCTAGGCCGAACGCCATATTATTCGGATCTCTTTTTGCACTAATTTTTACAGCAGGAATATATTTCTGGGCAAAATATGCAGGGTATGGACTGTCCGGCTTTGAAACAATTGGCGCCTTTATCATTGGCTGGCTCGTCGGTATAATTATCGATTTCACACGGATTACTGTTACAGGCAAAGATTAGTTTCTTCTCGTACTAATTCTTCAACGTTTAATTGTATTTTAGCGCAGCTTTACGTGCACCGTATCATCCACACCGCCCTCTTTTGGTTTATTAATATGTAGCTCATCCTGATTATTTTTGTCACTTTTATCTGCTGGATGAGATGCCGGTACTAATGGCTGACCCTGTATTGGATCAATACCAGCTACGCTCGGTGTTGGAGGTGGTACTGGACTGATCCGTGGTGTTGGTTCACCTATATCTTGGCTAATCAAAGTACTGCTTGGCTTTACCTGAGGAGTTTTTATACTTGCGCCTTGTTGAGTGTTAGTTTTTGAATTAAGCTGCTGCCTCTTAGCCAGCCATTCATCAAGAAATGATGAGCCTGACGATTTTGGAGCAACTGACGGTGCCGCCGCACGAATATTGTTTGCAGCTTTTAGCTTCTCGAGCTTTTCTTTCTTTTCTTTTTCAGCACTGCCCATTCTATCAAATATCTCCTTTTCAACAACTGCTCTTGGTCGGCCATATTTTGCAGAAGAAAGTCTTTTTAAGGCATCCCTTAGCTTAGGGTTATCTTCCCCCATTGGAGCCACCCATGACATGCTAAATGGTGCTGATGGCACGCCTTTTATCTGAGCAACTGTAACTGACTCATGGTTAGGTAACTTCGTAAGATCCTCTGCATCAAAAACAGGAGTGTAGCGCTTAACCATAATTTCGGCATCTGTTATACCAATACGCCCAGTTATGGTCGTACCAACGTTTCCGATTATAGCCTCACGAAGTTCTTCTCTAAGTTGAGTCATAAACTGATTTCCAAGCACTAGGCTAAGCCTATATTTACGTGCTTCAGACAATATTGTCTCAAAGCTATCTGTTGCAAAGTTCTGAAACTCATCTACATAAAGTGTGAAGTCTTTACGTTCTTCTTCGGGTATCTTAGCCCTTGCCATGGCTGCCGCTTGAAATTTCATTACAAACACAATACCAACAAGCTTTGAATTAAGGTCTCCCATCTTTCCCTTTGAGAGATTAGCCAGCAGAATCTTCTTATTATCCATTATGTCTGGGAAATTAAAGCCGCTTCTTGTCTGACCTATAATATTGCGCATAGCATCGTTACTAATGAATGGACCAAACTTTGACACAACCCAACTAATCACTTCACCTGCCTCATTCGATCTTTGAGACGCAGGGAATTCCTTAGTCCAAAAGTCTAATACCTGCTGATCTGTCACATACTTGAGCTTTGACTTCATAAAATCTTGATCAATTAAAACTTTTGGGATATCTATAAAGGTACCACCCTGCGGATCGCTCATCAACAATAAGGCACAATTTCTAAAAATATGTTCGAGCCTTGGCCCGACAATTCCTGTATGACCCGGGTCATACAAACCATAGAGCATACTAATTGCTTCCTGAACTAGGAAGTCTTTTTGATCAGGATGGTCAAACTCAAACATATTCAAGCCAATTGGATTATCCATATCGCTAGGGTTAAAATAAATAATATCTTCAACTCTCTCTTTAGGTACAATACTTAGTAATCTCTCAACAGAATCACCATGAGGGTCAACAAATGCCAATCCTCGACCGTCCAACATATCTTGATATGCCAAATTCTCTTGAAGTACAGATTTTCCAACACCTGTTTGACCAATAATATGTATATGTCGTCGCCTATCTGCAACGCCCAGCCTGATTGGCTTCTTGACACCCCGAAACTCGTTGTAGCCAATTAGTAGGCCTTCCTCCATTACGTCTGTTGGTCCGTCAACCTGCTTACTCATCTGTCTTTTAACCTGTGAAGTTGGTATATTACTCTGATCTGGTAAATGGAATATTGTAGAAAGCTCAACACTATTTAAAATGTTTGAACGAATGGTTTGTGGAAAAAATCTAAATATGTACGCCGTTGTTAATTCCTCAATATTACGTGATAGGGTGAATTTGAATCCATTATTACTAGGTGAGTCGAAGAGTGCAAAAGCTGACACAATATTATTCATTAACGCCTGTGAGCGTGATGATACATTTGAAGAAACTACCACCCTCACGAGAACTTCGTAGCCTGGATACCGAATCTTTTCTTCGATAGCTTCAATTTCTTTCTGCTCTACAGCAGTTAGTTGCTTGTCTATTTGCTTTTCTTCGCTTTTTTCTTGCTCTTGCTCAGCAGGCGGTTTCCATAATGCAGTCAGCAAACCCTTGCCGCCATTTACAATATTATGATGGCCTGCAGTTTTACCGCTTGCACGCTCTTTTTTTATTGTTTCCACTCTACTATTAGACGCCTTAGTCCATCCCGTTTGTGCTGGTCGAATTAACAGTTGAATGCCGATTCCATCATCTTTTGAAGCAGATGATAATGCATTCAACAAAGCCCTAGAAGCATCACGTTTAGTTTCTTCATATGTAGCAATCGGATATACGTGGCTTTTTTTCAACGTAAATTCGCCACCAATTGTACCGCTTAACTTACCAACCTCACTAAATATATTATGCTCTTCAACTTCCTGAAGTCGAGCAGATGGATATGCTGCAGCAATCGCCTGCTTTACAGTGTCCACTAACACAATCGGCACTACTGCGTAGTAATAGACTAAACCTCCACGAGCTACAATTTCAAATGATATGTGTCGCTGACCATATATCCTTGCGCTAAATCCCTTCTTGGCGGTACTGGCAATTACGCTATACATAACCTGTGCCTGCGAGAGTAGCTCCTCAGTCAACTCACGCTGATCCCTACTGCCCCCATCAATGTCTTCGCTGGCTGGCGGTAGATGAATCCACATTGGAACCATCTTTAGTCCCCGCTCATAGTTTTTTGCTTCTCTCAAACTTTGTTGATACATTAGAAACAATACCACGCTTGCGATGCCAAGAATTAATACTATGCCCAAAACCCCAAAGACGATTCCTTGCATTCTACCCCCTAGGCTGCATCTTTACCCAGCTCTTTCCCGTAACGTTTTTTTAGATAATCAATCTGGAGCTTATTAACTTCTTTTTCTCGCCTATAAGGATCGCCCTTAGTTTCAGCAATAACCTGCTTTGATCTATCTACCCACTCTTTTTCCATAAGATCATCGTCTGCAGCCACAGTAGGATTAATGCTACCTGTAGAGTCTCCATCATCTTGTATCGCAGTCTGTATTGGAGATGGTAGCTGTTGGACTGCTGCAGCATCAACCGCTACAGCAGATGCCTGACTGACTTGGTTACCCGCTTCGCCAGCCGTCTCGACACTAGATAAGTGCCTTTCTTGGGTGCCAACTATAGGGACACTGTCGGCTCCAAGTTCTACTGCTTTGTTTGCGCTTTCTCCACTTCCACCTATGGGTGTTGGTGCTTGCTCTGAAGACTTTGGTTCCATAGCTGTAATTATAGCATAATCACTAGCTTATTCTATCCTTAATCTATACGTTTTCTGGTATAAAATACTCCTATGGCTACGAAAATCAATACTGGTAGTACTTCGGGGAAACTACTAGCGCCTATTGATCTTAAACCTAAAAGCATAACTGGGGCAAATGCTATAAACGAAGCATAGTAATACGCTCTTTTGATAGGATCACTACGGGCAACTACTCTCTTCCCAAATTTTGACTGGGCTATAATATACATCCTTGAGACTATAACTATTATCCATGTCAATATGCCTGTACAGATGACATAAACAAAAAATAAAATAGTAAGTATGGTAATTGGACCAGATTCTGTAGGAGTGGTCGACTGCAGTAATAACGATAGTCCAATGACTGCAGCTAGCGTGAATAAAGTTAGAATTTTTTCAAACATATTATATATTTTATCACTTAAAAACAAAGAAGCCCGAGCAATAAACCTATATGTACCAATAGCTACATCCGCCGCTAGTATAAAATTTGGCGCGTGCTATTTGTACAGTCTACTGCTCAAGGCGACTGACCGCTCCAGCATGAGCTGGGGCAAATATTTTACAAGATGTTCCTCGCTTTGCGCTGAGAATACTCTTTACTTACTAATAAATAAGGATTAACTCAGCACAAAGGGTACTTACCCTGTTTTGCCATATACTGCTCGATATCAAACTAATAGTAATGATAGAGCTATGGCACCTTGTTGGTAACGTCAATAATTTAGATGTATAACTCCAAATTATATCCAGAATTAATACGTCTAATTGCCGCTACCAATTGCGTGCCACTATGTACTGTGCAATTTTTAATTTTTAATGTATTTTTGCTTATATTTGTTTTGTTAAGCGTGTTACTAATTTAGCATAGGCAGTAATAATTGTCAATATTAATCGATGTATATTATGTAGGTTATTTTAACAACGATAATTTTAAGGTGTTAAATTTAATAATTTTAAATATATGTATGTTGTAAATAATACCTATATTAAGTTTATCGTGTCAGTACACTAATCTATTGCTACAGTTTATAGCCATACACTAGGTGCTTTGTACCAAATATAGCGATCCTACCTACCGTTAGTATACACAGCCATCTTCAATCTAGCCGTCCAGTCACTTTCTTATCCTATGCATCAATTGATGTTGGCATATTAATTTGTATTGTATATAGCTGTCTGACAATAGACAATCATGAACCGACACGACATAAGAGAACCTAGACTTTTTATCTCATCCATAGGCAATCACGCCAATATACATTACGAAAATAGTCACCCAGACATACTGAATAGTTAGCATCCGTCTATTAAAGACCTTCGAACTTACTCGCATCTAGCAGTACGACACACGCAGCTAGTATTGCTTATACCAAACCTGCGATCGGGATGATCACCCGCTAACGTCCCAACGTCTTTACATGCAACTTGCGCATAGTTTTCGCTACCAAATATTA
This sequence comes from Candidatus Saccharimonadota bacterium, assembly GCA_020428315.1. Classification (GTDB taxonomy): domain Bacteria; phylum Patescibacteriota; class Saccharimonadia; order Saccharimonadales; family Saccharimonadaceae; genus JAGQNA01. The sequence continues at coordinate 4,687 of JAGQNA010000017.1, read as the reverse complement.
TTTGGTTATGCATAAAAAAGTTTATTTTATGTTCAAATAACACTTAATATATTACGGATATCTCCCCCTCTGATTTTTACTAATTATAGTGTCGTATTTTTTACCTATATTTTATATAAGAAAGTTCTTGACATAAGCATTTTTAAGGCTTATTATAGGGGTAGCTTTTGAACAAATATCTTGTACAAAAGCCAAAAATAAACAATATTGAAAAACTCCACATAAAAACAACCGTTCCTCGCAGGCGGTTGTTTTTTTAATCAACTACTAAACAAAAACTCCGCACTAGATGCGATATTTGGTGGAGCTGCCGGGTACTGCCCCCGGGTCCAAACGGTAACTGAATATATGTCTACAGGAATAGTTAATGTGGTTAATTTTTACACGTTGCATACCTCGATCATTAACACTCATAGTATACTTCGTGCGCAGAGTGGGTCTCTTGATTAAGCTGCTGACCTTAACCAAGACAAGTAGCATGAATATGACACCTATTACAACTTATGCTACCTACTTGTATAGATGGCTTAATGTATTAAGCTGTTGCAACAGCAAGACTTTGTGGAGTAAGTGCGTTAGCAACTACTTCCTTAGCCTTGTTGTATGCTTTTGCAATTGGGTTTGCAATTAAAAACTTATACGTCAGTAAAACGACCTGCAATATATCCTGTTAATGTCCGTTTGTCGAATGCTATATCAGCCCCAAAACATACTATATTATAACAATTTGCACCCTACCATACAATATGCTTAACTTTAAGCATGACTGTAGTCGCATGCATACAATCAGTCGCTCCAATAGGGTTTGATGGTAGTATCGTCGAGGTGGAAAGTGATATCAAAAATGGACTGCCGTCTTTACAGGTTGTCGGGTTAACTAACCGCTCTATTGATGAAGCAAAGGAAAGAGTTCGCAGTGCAATCTCTAATTCCCTTTTAGATTTTCCCGCTAAGAAGCTAATCATAAACTTAGCCCCCGCCGAGCTACCGAAAGATGGTACCCACTACGATTTAGCGATAGCATTGTCTATCCTTGTTTCAAGCGGACAGCTACACCAAAACGATGTAGCTAATAGTGTGTTTGCTGGTGAGCTTGCATTAAACGGAGATCTCAGACCGGTAAAAGGAATAATATCTATCGTGGAGACAGCGAAGAAAAACGGAGCTAAGAGCCTGTTCATACCGTTAAATAATGTGCCTCAAGCACTCCTCGTTAAAGGTGTAGACATTTACGGTGTAAAATCTCTCCAGCAATTATTCTTGCACCTAAGAGGTGAAGCACGTATTGAAGTATCCGACCCTTCAAAGAGATCTAATACCAGAAAGTCGACGATAACATACGAACGACTCGACGATATACATGGGCAAGAGCAAGCAAAGCGAGCACTGACAATTGCCGCTGCCGGACACCACAATATACTTTTCACTGGTCCACCAGGAGCCGGCAAAACAATGCTGGCGAGAACACTTGTGTCACTACTCCCCGACTTATCAGAGGAAGAGCAAATAACAGTTACAAAGCTTCACAGTCTTGCTGGAGAATCTATTGATGAAATAATTACAAGTAGGCCCTTTCGGTCGCCCCATCATACTTCTAGTCGTATTGCTTTAATAGGCGGAGGAGTAAAACCAAAACCGGGTGAAATTAGCTTAGCTCATCTTGGCGTACTTTTCCTTGATGAAATTCCAGAATATTCCAGAGCTACTCTTGAATCGTTGAGACAGCCACTTGAAGATAGACAAATATCAATCAGTAGGACTTCAGGATATGCCAAATACCCTGCTGACTTCATGCTAGTAGCTACAATGAACCCCTGTCCTTGTGGTTACTACGGAGATAACGTAAAAGAATGCACATGCACCTCAACTCAAATACTCTCTTACCAAAAACGGCTATCGGGACCACTTGTGGATCGAATAGATATGGTCATCCCAGTATCACGCGTCCCTACGGAAACATTACTGCACAATACATTGTCATATTCACATCATAATAATGCAAAGAAAGTCATACAAATAGCAAAAACAAAGCAATCTACAAGATATATGAGTAGTAATAAATACAACTCATCTTTAACATCATCAATGATAAAAACTCTTCAAATCACTAGCGAGGCTAAGGACTTACTAAAGAAAGCTTCTGATACCCTTAATCTAAGCGCTCGAGGATACTTTAAAGTCATAAAAGTAGCGCGAACTATTGCGGATATCGATAGCTCTAACGAAATCAGCAGTAAGCATATTGCAGAATCTCTACAATATAGACAATGACCTCTTGAAAAGTACGATGTGACATGATAAAATTATCAGCGGAATATTCACACTATCGCTAGGGTGATAAACCAATCAATCAATTATAAGGAGAATCTACATTAGTCAGCAAGTTCGTATCAACGATGCGATTCGCGCACCTCAACTCAGAGTCATAGGCTCAAGCGGAGAACAGCTCGGAGTCATGTCTAGACAAGAAGCACTGAAGGTAGCAGAAGACGCGGGAGTTGATCTTGTAGAGATATCTCCAAACGCAAATCCGGCTGTTGCAAAAGTCATCGACTGGGGTAAGTACCAGTATCAGAAGATGAAGGAACAGCAAAAAAATCGCCAAAAGAGTAAGCAGTCTGAGCTAAAACAGATGAGGTTTGGGCTAAAAATCGACAGCGGTGATTTAGAAATAAAATTGCGTAAAATCCGTTCTTTTTTAAGCGATGGTCACAAAGTCCGAATTCAAATATTCTTTCGGGGTCGTGAGTTAGCACATAAAGAGCTAGGTTTTACTTTGATTGAACGTATTACATCGCTACTAGAGGATGATGCGATAGTGGAACAGCAGCCACAAATGGCTGGACGAAATCTAAGTATTACAGTAAGGAGTAAGTAATGCCTAAACTAAAAACTCATAAAGGTACTGCTAAGCGTGTTAAGTTAAGCGCTAATGGCAAAATATTGCGACAGCGTGCTTTTGGCACTCACTTGTTAGCGAAAAAAAGTAAATCACGCAAGAGAGCGATAAACACAACTGGTCAAGTTACTGGATCTATGGCAAAAAACGTTAAACGATCATTAGGAGTATAAAATGCGAGTAAAAAGAGGCGTCGTTGCACGCAAAAAACACAAGAAAATATTAAAAGCAGCTAAGGGTATGCAGCACAATCGTACTCGTAGTTTTCGCCTTGCAAAACAAGGCGTAATTAGAGCACTTCAGTATGCTTATAGAGACAGACGAAATCGAAGACGGGATCTAAGAGGACTATGGATTACCCGCATAAACGCTGCCGCTAGAGAAAACGGTACCACCTATGGCAAGTTAATTTCTAGCCTTAAGGCAGCCAACATAGAATTAGATCGTAAGTGTCTAGCAGAATTAGCAGTTAACGAGCCGAAAGCCTTTAGTGCTATAGTTAAAACAGTTAGCTGACATATTGATTTTCTATTAAAAATACCCAGCTATGCTGGGAATTTTTAAATGTAGTTCATCTATAAGCCGGGTTCTGTCGTGAATAATCATCTATCTAGGCATATCGTTACCGATACACTCAAGCGGTTATCGATCTACGGACGAGCAGCCCTACATATAGATCTCCTTGCAGTCAACAGGGTTTACCTCCTCCGCATGTTACCATGCGTTGCTGTAGGCTCTTACCCCACTCTTTTCACCCTTACCTCGAAAGGCGGTATTGTTTCTGTGGCACTTTCCCTAGGGTCACCCCCGGCCGCCGTTAACGGCTGTTGTTGCTCTATACTGCCCGGACTTTCCTCTTATAAAAATACAAGCGATTACTCAATGAACTACTATAAGTAGTATACCACGAGTTTAACTGTTTACTCAGCGGAGCGTAGTCACTGTTACTCAATTCTGTAATTACAAGCTACTTTGCTAGCAAGCTACATATATAGTCAAGAACTATTAAACTGGCGGTCAGGCACTACCAGGGAGTGTCTAACCCGTCTTCTAATAACTGAGGACGGCCATGCATATCAGGTACTAATTCAACTCCACCTTGTTTACAGTGCAGAATAAATTTATATAAACTATCCACGAATATTTTTACGTCTTCCTCCAGAGCAGTCTCCTCTTCTGGCATCAGTTTTCTTTTATCAACATCTTTGCCAATAGCTAACTGGACGAAAGTTTCCATAAATATCACCTCACCAACACCACCATAATCCTTCATTACCAATATTGGTACGATGTTAATGACTGCAGCACTAATCCGTCCATCGTTAATATTTCCATTGCTGGCTGAGTTGTCTTCTCTATATCTCACAAGACTCAAACCATATTGTGTTTCACCTTTGTCACCTATGATATCAGGCTCAATGCTAAAGTTAGTTAAGCACTATCAGTTTTATTTTTATGCAATACGGCGCATATTACTTTGTATAGTGTATCATTTTCAAGTATCGACACTCTAAACGCGTCCAACGCTTCTCGTAATATTACCCTCTTGCGGTCAATATTAAATTCACCGTTATCTCGTGGGATGGGGTCACTCATAATGTTTTATATTATCATACTATTGATAATATGTCAAGACTACTGTAATTACTCAATACCTTTGCAGTATGAATTAACCTAGAATGGGTTCTGGCGAATTTGCAAAATTACTATATGGTCGGGGTGACAGGACTTGAACCTGCGGCCTCACGGCCCCCAGCCGTACGCGCTACCAACTGCGCCACACCCCGA
>JAGQNA010000016.1 GCA_020428315.1 Candidatus Saccharimonadota bacterium | reverse complement strand
TCTGACTCATTGTATACAGGGATAATTAAACTAATTAATTTCTTTGACATATACCTATAATAGACTAGTCAAAGTTATTTCGCTATTATAGTGCGGTATAATTAAAATATGAAAATCGCGATCGTTGGCTATGGAGTAGAAGGACATTCAAGTTTTGAGTATTTTTCTAAGGATGGACACGATTTAACCATAGTTGATCAAAATTTTATTAAAAATATTCCTAAAGAAGCAGATTATATAACAGGGGATAATGTATTTGATAAACTGATAGACTTTGATTTAATAATTCGTTCACCAGGAATAAGTCCACATAGGCTACCATATGGAGAAAAAGTCTGGTCTGCTACAAATGAATTTTTTGCAAAATGTCCCGCTCCGATTATTGGTGTAACTGGCACTAAAGGCAAGGGGACGACGTGCTCACTTATTACATCAATTTTGCGCGCTGCGGGCCGTACGGTGCATCTGGTGGGTAATATTGGTACGCCAGCACTTCAGGAGCTACCAAAAATTCGTCCCGATGATATTGTGGTTTTTGAATTAAGCAGTTTTCAACTGTGGGACCTTCAAAGATCGCCACATGTTGCAGTTGTGCTAATGATAGAGCCGGACCACATGAATGTACACAAAGATATGGAAGATTATGTGGCGGCAAAAGGTAATATTGCGGCTTATCAAGCTGTGGACGACACTGTAATATTTAATCGTAACAATCAGCTTTCGCAGCAGATTGCAGCAGCGTCCAAGGGTAAGAAGGTCGAGTATCCATTTGCGATTGACGAGTTTACCGCTAGTATTAAACTGCCGGGAGCACATAACCAAGAAAATGCCGCTGCAGCGATTGCCGCGGTGCGTGAATTTGGCGTAGGTGATGATGTAATTCGACAAGGGCTATCTGCGTTTGATGGCTTACCACATCGGCTAGAAAAAGTCCGCGAACTAGATGGCGTTACGTTTTATAATGATAGTTTTTCATCGGCACCATCGGCAACGGTCGCAGCGGTTAAGTCATTTACCCAGCCTGAAATTATTATTGTAGGTGGCACCGACAAGGGTGCTGACTTTTCAGAACTTCATACCGCACTACAGGAAGCGACAAATGTTAAAATGGTGATTCTTATTGGTGAAATTCGTCATAAACTAGCAGATATTCTGCACGACATTAACTACGAAATATCAGACGTGCGCACCATGGCTGAGGTTGTTAATGTTGCCAGGTCGTATGCTACAAGTGGCGACGTGGTTATCTTGAGCCCAGCCTGTGCCAGCTTTGATATGTTCAAAAGCTTTTATGATCGAGGTGACCAATTTCGTGAAATTGTAAAATCGCTATGAGCCGATTTATCTTTGATGGTTATGAGTTTGATGTAGCGACTAACACAGCTGTTTTTAAGTACCGATTCCCAGAAAAAAATTTGTCTTATACAGAGACTATTGTGTTCAAATCTGGCGACGTACAGTATAGCCAAGAAGCTTTAGTAAGAGCGCTCGATTTAGCACACGTACTTACGGGCGTATCTTATTACAAGGCATTTCCAACTAGCGAGGTAGAATTTGCCAATGGTGGTGTCGATGGCTGGCAGGCTGATTTTTTCAACAAAGTCTACCAAGAAGGTCTGAGCCAGTACGCTTACGAGAATGAACTAACAAGAGATGATTTGGCTAAATTTGTAGCTAGTATGGAGACACCGCCACTGCCTGCGGTAGCCTATAACGGCCGTGGTATTGTGTCTATGCAAAGTGGCGGTAAAGACTCACTATTGGTGGCGGCACTGCTAGATAAAAGCAACACCGACTACACACCATTTTATATTAGTTCATCAAATGGCTATCCGGCGATATTAGATAGCCTGAAGGAACCTTTGGTGTTGGCCCAGCGCAAACTAGACAGGGAAGGCTTGAGGCGAGCGAGTAGCTTGGGTGGTAAAAATGGTCATGTGCCGGTTACCTATATTGCTATGTCTTATGCTTTAGTGCAGGCAATATTACTAGGCAAGAATACAGTTTTGGTGGCGATAGCTCACGAAGGAGAGGAGCCGCATGGCTGGATTGGTGACTTGCCTGTAAACCATCAATGGTCAAAAACTTGGCAGGCAGAGCAGTTATTCGCCGAGTATGTTCGGCGCTATATTTCGCCAGATATTATAGTTGGCTCACCGCTACGCCGTTACAGTGAACTCAAAGTGTCGCAGTTATTTGCTGACCACGCATGGCCGCAGTTTGGTAAGGAGTTTAGTTCGTGTAACGTTGCTAACTACAAACAGGGTGCCAACAATTCAAAATTAACTTGGTGTGGCCAATGTCCAAAATGTGCCAATTCGTACCTATTATTCGCGCCGTTTATAAATAAAAACGAACTACAGGCTCGATTGGGCGGTGAGCTGTTTACTAAGCCAGAGCTAGTAGACACATTTAAAGGCCTACTTGGTGTAGACGGCATTATGAAGCCGTTTGAATGTGTTGGCGAGGTAGAGGAATTACGACGGGCTTATCGTTTGGCGGTAGCAAATGGCTATGCACCATTGCCGTTTGAAGTACCGCTGTCTGACTTTGATATGGATAGCACTTACGACTCGCAAGAGCAGGTAAGCGTAGTCACCTTGGGCTTTTAGTTGGCTTTGTGACTATTTATTGCTAAATCCTAGCTCTAGAGCTTTTGCCATTTTTTCTTTGTTACCTATCATTGATAGCTTATTAAGAACAAATTTCGCTTTATGCCATGCTTTATAGTCATGACCCAACCGCTTAATTCCGTCGATTGCCGCATAACCGTCGTCGATAGACAGCCCAGGTGCCTTATTAACAACAAAGTCCGCTTTACGCCGTGGTTTCTCGTCATGACCCAACCACTTAATTCCGTCGATTGCCGCAAAGACTTCATTATAATTATCCTTGTCTGAGCCTGCCAGGGCGTATACTTTTAGTATCTGTCTGTCTATGTCATGGGGGTGGGGGTCGTTTTGTTCAGGATGATCTTCTATGAACTTGGTGAACCATTCTGGGCTGGCATATTCTAGGCTGTCCAGTCCGCTCTCTAGGCTTAAGCTAGGGGTGTTAGTTTTAAGTATCTCCATAACTTCATGGTAGCGGGATTGTACTTCGGCCTCACGGTGGCTATCAGGGTCAACTGTATTAGTGAAATCTAACTCATGTGCCGACTGAACAAATCCTGCAACACTTGCAATTGCACCCAGTGCCCGCAAGAACTCAGGAGACTTATGTGGCTCAGAGTCCTTTTGTGGTTGTTCGAGGTCTGGCGGAGAGTATTTCCCTTTCTTTGCTTCATTAAGGGATGCAAGTGCATGCTCAAAAAGCTGTTTGACTACCACTGCCTGAAGTGTACTCGCTGCTTCAGGGGCTGGGTTTAGTAAAAGGCTATCTACCGTGCTGGGTATAGCATTTATATAATCTGCAACCTCCTTGAGGGCTTCCGGTACTTGCTCGAGGGATGTTATTTCTGGTGGGCGCGAAATTACATCTGGTGGATGATTAGTCATATGGTGTTCTCCTTACTCACTTCAGGGTATCATAACCCTTCTTTGTCTTTTTTGTCGATAGTCTGTGGTTAAGATATATGAAACTAAAATGGAATACCCAGTACGGTTAGATTGTAACATAAAAAGTCAACCTATATAGCTAGATGATAAAATAACATAAAGTCAAGCATAACAGGGGCAAGAAAATGGCGAAGAATGCTACAATAGGGGTATGCAGCCACTGGAAAAGCGAATCAATAACCTAAAGAACGATGTTGCGGTGGCAATGGATCGTTTGCAGATTGATGCAAAGACACGTGAATTGACGGAGCTTGAGGCGGAGTTAGCAAAACCAGATATTTGGAGCGATACGGCGCACGCACAAGGTGTTAGTAGGTCTGCGGCAAGCCTAAAATCACAAACTGAACCTTGGAAAGCGCTAGAGGCGCAGATTAATGATACCCGCGAGTTAATTCAACTTGGTGACGAGTCGATGCTGATAGAGCTAGAGCAGCAAACTGCAAAGCTAGAGGCTGAGGTTATCTACCGCAAAAAGGAGCTATTGTTTAGTGGCGAATACGATGATCATAATGCGATATTGCGCATTACCTCTGGTGTAGGCGGTACCGATGCACAAGATTGGGCAGAGATGCTAGAACGTATGTATCTGCGCTGGGCAGAAAAAGCTGGTATGGATACAAAAAACGTTGAACGGTCGGTAGGTGAAGAGGCGGGCATTAAAACGAGTGTCATCGAGATGTCTGGGCCATATGCGTACGGTAAGCTAAAAAGTGAGCATGGCGTGCATCGTTTGGTTCGGCTGAGTCCGTTTAATAGCGACAATTTGCGCCAAACCAGCTTTGCACTAGTAGAAATTTTACCGCAGATTGATGCACCCGAAGAAGTTGCACTGGACGACAAAGACCTAAAAATCGACGTGTACCGTGCTGGCGGCCATGGTGGGCAAAGTGTAAATACCACCGATTCGGCAGTACGCGTGACGCATTTGCCAACCAATACAGTTGTGGCAATCCAAAATGAGCGTTCTCAGTTGCAAAACAAAGAAACGGCTTTGAAGATTTTGCGTTCTAAGCTGGCGCAGCTAAAGCTAGAACAGCACGCCGAAAAACTGAGCGACCTACAAGCAGGCGAAAGCGCCAACTGGGGTTCGCAAATCCGCAATTATGTACTTCACCCGTACCAGCTAGTCAAAGATACGCGTACAAAACATGAAGACAAAGACACAAAAGGTGTACTAGACGGCAAATTAGATGGATTTATAGAGGCGTATTTGAGTGTTACTGACACTTAGCTTTAATTCATAAGTGCCCAAAGAAGCGCAGAGATTCCGCAAGCCGCAAGTATATAGAAGATTCCCTCTGTGGCCAAGAAAAGTGGCTGAAGTTTGTGGATTAGTCTAATATCCTGCTGTTCAGTTTGTCGTTCGGTATTGCCTTTGGCGAGCAGCTTACGTCCAAGCGTATCGATAATATCCTCAAGTTCAGCAATGCTAGCTTTATTAAGTAAAGATATTACGCCGTCCCAGTAGAAGTATAGGTAATTATCGACGATTTCGATGTCATATTTTGTACAGTTATCAATCAACAGTGCCATAACGTCTGGTGTTAGTATGGAAAGTGTTTCTACGTGCGTGCCTTCAATATAGTGTGTGTCAACCTCCCCAAATACCAAACACCCTGTACGTTTTAAGTAATCCTTTAACTACTCCTCTAGGCTGAGCCTAGTAGCGTAAGCTACTGGGCTCATTTTTAAGGCTGTATGTATTCTTCTGTGGTTGTAATAGTAAATAGTTAGAGCTACACCTTCATGTAGCTCTTCTATACTTTTGAATCTACTGACTGAGCCAAGTTCGTCTTTGAATGTACCGTAGAATCTCTCTTTGTATCCATTTTGCCAGGGGCTACTCTTGTCTGAGCAAGATAGGATTATTTCCATCTTAAGACATAGATCTCTAAGTCTATAGCTTAGGTACTCACTACCTTGATCACTATGAAGGATAGTTGGTGGTGGATGTTTACTTAGAGCATCGAGTATAGCCTGGTGTACTAATTCGGTATTATGTCTAAGACCAATGCTCCAACCGACTATCCTTCTGGTCTTTAGGTCTAATACTGTAGCTATATATACCCACATACCCCTGAACCAGATGTAAGTAAAGTCTTGTGCCCAGGCTCTAGAGTTAGTCATACGTCTGTAGGTTTGACCATCCTGTGGCCTGTCCTTATTCCTAAGGTCTATATACTGCTTCAAGGCATTGCCTGGAGCAGATACCTCAGCTTTGATCTTATTACCTTTCCTATGTTTGGTACGCTTCATTACCTTAATTCCAGCTAAATCCCTAATCCTTCTAGCTTTCTTCTCCGACCAGTTTAACTCTAAAGCAAATCTAGCTACTCCATAATATGGATTAGCCTCATGCACAGCTTTCAGTTGTGCTATAGCTAGTGCATCCTTGTCTGACTGTTTGGTGTACTTACTGTACAGAGTAGATCTAGATAGCTTTAGAAACTTAGAGAAGTGAGTTCGCCATCCTGGCTCGACTACTTCCAAGATGGCTATCTTTTTGACTTTTTTAGTTCTACTGTGGCTCTACCAAGCAGGTTGTATAACTGTTCATTCTCTTTCTTTAGTCTATTGTTCTCCAAGATTAAGCTAGATGTACTATTGACTACTCCATCTCTCATCCAGGTGTATATAGCCGTCTTACCAACATCATACCTATTTGAAGCTTCAGTGACTGTCATACCTTCATCTCTAATCTTAGTTATTATCTCAGACCTTACCTTCTCATCAATTGGCTTACCAGATGCCATAACAACACTCCTCTCTTTGTTGTCTTATTGACCTAAACGGCCAACAAGACAACCCTTATTTATATAAATATTAGCACCAATAGTCCTTATCTAGAACGGACTAGTTGTTTAGTATAAGGGGAGTGGGACAGTGCGTCGAAGTAATCGCCAAAAGAGCCTTCGAGCTGGAGCGGGCGACTTTGCGAAAAACCAACCGGTAGATTGCCTAGCGGTAAATTATTTTTTTTTGAATCGAGAAGAACGTGAGGCTGCTGTTCGCCAAGGCGGACTCGCAAATAGCCAAGAGGATAGAGTGTTCGGTTGATACGTCGAGTGAGGGTGCCAATTTGGGCGCTTATGTTGGTGCGTTCGATAGAGATAACATTTGTAATTGGGTGATTGCTTTGCTGAAAAAGTAGTCCTTTCTGGCTGTTGACAAGCAGATGTTGGCGAAAATCGAGTTGGTTAATCGTAGCAAAGGCAGCGATGTATTCGGATTGTCTTTTACGTCTACGACTATCGGTGATAGCGTCGTTGACAGTTATAATACCTATGACTATATATAGGATAGGTGCGAATATAAGGTGTATCCCCAAGCCTCCGCTAAGCCAAGCAATCTGGCCAGCAGCGCCATGAGTGCCACCATTTTGTATGTATAGATACGACAAAACTATGATAATAATCATATCGCCCATGACAATAGCCCTGAGCACCCAACGAGGGACATTGGTATTTGGCTCGTCACGAACTGGAAGTGGACTGACGTCAAGTTTAAGGAGGCGCTCTTTGGCTATGGCAGTCATTTGCGATAATTATAGCATAATACAACCATGAAAGTTTGCAATACTATGGGTAAATAAGGAGGAAACATGAACCATGCAGAGCAATTATTCGCTGACGGTTTCGGAAACTAAAATCATACCTATGCGATATTGGCTTGGTGTTTGGAGTGTGGTTGTTGGTGTTATCATAACGATTTTTATGAGCTTTAGTGTAATGGCACTGGATGTGCCTCCAAAACCACCGCTTCAGCGACCGGTGGTTGATACGTCCAACACGCTAACGTCGAAGCAAATCGACGAGATATCGGCTGTCATCAATCAAACGCGTCAAGAAAAAGACTATCAGATTGGAGTATTGATAGTACCTGCTTTAGAGAACCAAGTGTTAGAGGACTTTTCGCTTAATGTGGCACGCACTTGGGGGATTGGCGACAAGACAAACAATGGGGTGCTACTGCTTGCAGTAAAAGATGATCGATTAATACGAATTGAGGTGGGGACTGGCCTTGAAGGTGATTTGACCGATGCCGAAAGCGGATAAATTATCCGTGATGTAATTGCTCCAGAGTTTCGCAAAGGCAATTATCAACAGGGAATTCAAAAAGGTGTGATGAGTATAAAAGCGCAGGTAGAAAAAACTACCGACCCCAATTTAGCGGGGCAAGCAAAAAGTAATACCAGCTCAATATTTTCCAAGGCACTTATGGCACTATTCACGCTCGGTGCTATTGTTCTACCCTGGTTTGCTTCACTGTTGGCACGTAGCAGAAGTTGGTGGGCTGGTGGAATTGTTGGTAGTGGTATTGGTTTTGTGATGGTGCTTAATTCGGGGTGGGCGCATGGGGGAATTAACACAATTATTATGTTTTGTATCTATGGGCTGCTGTTTGATTATGCTATATCGAAAAATTATTACAACAAAACTACCAATGGGGATACTCCTTCTTGGTGGGCTGGTGGAAATTGGATTAGCGGTAGAGGCGGTGGCGGTAGTTTCGGTGGCGGCGGAGCTAGCGGTCGCTGGTAATTACTGCAGGGACTCAACTCATGTGGTATAATTACTATAAGCATGATTCTGTTAGATAGGGTAACAAAAACATATGATAAGACTAATCAACCAGCACTTAGTCGTATAAGCTTGCACGTAGAGGCTAAAGAGTTCGTTATTATGGTTGGTACAAGCGGGGCTGGTAAGAGTACGATATTAAAGTTACTCACAAGGGAAGAGAAGCAGACGACTGGCAAAATAGTAGTTGGTGGAATAGACTACGATAATCTGAAAGATAAACAAATACCGATGCTACGTCGTAAAATTGGCGTAGTTTTTCAAGATTTCAAGTTACTACCGCAACGAACTGTATTTGAGAATATATCATTTGCACTAGAGATTGCAGGCATGACGAACCGAGAAATTAAGAACACAGTACCACGTATTATTGAATTAGTTGGACTTAAGGGTAAGGAAAAAAAATTTCCAAACCAGCTGAGTGGTGGTGAGCGTCAACGAGTAGCGATTGCTCGTGCAATGGTAAGACAACCTAAGATTCTGATTGCTGATGAGCCAACAGGGAATCTAGATCCTAAGCACAGTTGGGAAATTATCGCATTACTCGAAAAGATAAATAAATACGGCACGACAGTAATTTTAACGACGCATAATGTTGAGATCGTTAATAAGCTAAAAAGAAGAGTTGTTACCATAGAGGGTGGTAAGATAACCAGTGATCAAGCACGCGGCAGCTATCGACAGTTCGCCAGAAATGATGACGAGGAAGATGAAAAGTCATCTGCGAAACAGGCTGCCACACGACCTAAACCTAAGAGAAAAATATCGTAATGAGTAAGAAAAATGTAAATACTAAAGAAACTGGTGCAAAAAAGTATAAACGTCGAAAATGGCTCACTTTCTTACGTATGATTAGGTACGGTGTTAATAATTTCAGCCGAAATGCCTGGTTGACAATCGCTGCAACTGCAGTGATGACGATTACGTTGTTGATCGTGTTTTTAACATTGGCAGCTAGGGGTACCTTGCTGGTTACAGTAGACAATATACGTAGCCAGGTAGATATGTCTATTTATATACAAAGCAATACACCGGAAGACAGTAAGAATAAAATTATTAATCACCTAAAGAATCTTAGCACAGTACGGAAGGTCAGGTATATGAGCTCGGACGAGGCACGTACTGACTATGCTAAGAAAAATAAGAGTGATGCCAAGCAAACAAAAGCATTAAATAATGCGACCAATGAGTTCCCCGGCATCATTCGGGTTAACCTAGTAGATATTAATAATACATCAGAGCTAGATGAGTTTATTAAAACCAACGATGACTACAAGCAGTTTGCTCACCCAGATTATAAACCATCATTTGCTGGAGAGCGTCGCGAGGCTATCGAGACAATAGGTAAGTGGGTTAGTTTTGCAGATAGGGCAGGGATGACAGTTAGCGTAGTCTTTGTCATCATATCGAGCTTGATAGTATTTAATACAATACGTATGGCAATTTTTAATCGAAAAGAAGAAATACAAATGATGAAGTTGATTGGAGCAGAGCGTAGCTTCATAAGAGGTCCATTCTTAGTGGAGGCAATTATGTATGGATTTATAGCAGCAATTTTAGCAACAGGAATAGGGCTAGCAATTTTAATGTTTTCGCGCGATGCACTAGTCAGCTATGAGGTAGCGATTGCACCAACGATTAATTTTATAGTAGGTTACATCGGATTTATTTTACTTGGAATGATAGGAGTTGGGGCCCTGATTGGTGTAATATCGTCACTTCTGGCAACTCGTCGATATTTAAAAATCTAAAAACTCTTGACCTCTCATTGCGCTTATGCTAAAGTGGTAGATGTATATGAAAAACCGGTCCACCACACCAGTTCGAAGATTATTTAGTGCTACAAAAATAGTTGCATTGTTGATTGCAGTCTCTGCTTTTGTTATCGCACCATTTGTTAGTCAACATATGGCATCTGCCGAGGTCTACGATGCCGAGATTAAAGCTCTAGAGCAAGACATTTCTCAATACGCAAAAGATGCTGAAAAACTCAGTAAAAAAAGACAGACTTACGAAACACAATTAGCCAAACTAACAAATGAACGAGATCAAATACAGGCAAAATTAAATTTAAGTGTTGCTAAGGCAAAGAAGCTTCAAGCTGAGATTAAAGGCAATGAAGACAAAATTACACTAAATAAAAAGGTGCTTGGGGAGACTATTGCAGACTCGTATGTGAATAGTGATATCTCACCACTAGAAATGCTGGCCAGCAGTAAAAACATCGCAGAGTATGTAGATAAACAAGCTCATCAGGAGCAAGTTCAGAAAAAACTTCAGGAAACAATAGATAAGATAGATAGGCTGAAGAAGGAGCTGGAGAAGCAAAAGAAAGACGTAGAAAACGTTATAGCAGATCAGAATTCACAAAAGAGTCAGTTAGTTCAGAAAGAGAATGAGAAGAAGAACTTGATCTCTCAAACTCGAGGTAAAGAAAGTGCGTTCCAGGATCTTGTTAGGAAGAACGAACGACAAAAATCAGTATTAGAGCAGAAACAGCAAGAAGCAATTGCGGCACGATACGCTGCCAATAACGGAGGAGGTGGTGGTGGATCTGCTGTCGCTGGCAGCTCAAGTAGGGGCGGATATCCATCAAACCTAGCAAATGCTCCACAAGACTCTCTGGTAGATCCATGGGGTATGTATAATCGTGAATGCGTAAGTTACACAGCATGGAAAGTTTATCAAAAGAACGGATACATGCCTTACTGGGGTGGTCGTGGTAATGCGAATCAATGGCCATCTAGTGCTAGGGCAGCTGGGATTGCAACAGGTACGACTCCAAGAGCTGGTTCAACTGGTGTAATTTCTGCAGGTACCTATGGGCATATAGTATGGGTTGAAAAAGTTAATAGCGATGGAACCATTAATATTTCGCAGTACAACGAGTATATTCCTGGATTAGGCTGGGGCCAGTATTCTGAACGATATAATGTTAGTCCTTCAACATACGATACATATATATATTGGTAGCAGTGGTAAATGCAAGCAGTTTGCATTATACTAGTATGCAGTGAAGCAGCTAGATAAAAAGAATAATAAGCCAGAAGCAAATAATCGAAAAAAACCGTTAAATAAAGGTTTATTGTTTGCTGGCTTTTGTCTAGTTGCACTAGTTAGTTTTATCGCAGGCACTAGGCAGTACGAAATTCAATCATATATACACGGGATTCTGAGCACTAGTAATAGTCGCTATGACCATCTGAATGTTAGTAGTATTCAGGAAACCTATAATGTCTTAAAGGCAAATTTTGATGGAAAACTCGATACACAAAAACTAATTGAAGGTGCGAATAGAGGACTTGTCGAGGCCGCAGGTGATGACTTCACGACGTATTTAACTACGCAACAGGCCAAGGAACTTGAGGATGATTTAAATGGTGAGTATGGTTCTGGTATTGGTGCCCAGATCGCTACTCGTAACAACTTGCCAACTATTGTTCGAGTGCTGCCAAATAATGCTGCGCAGAGAGCTGGTTTACAAAACGGCGACCAGATTATACAGATAAATGATGAAGATGTTACTAAGCTACCTCTAGACCAGGTGGTTGCGAAGATTCTTGGTGAGGCCGGTACTACTGTCAAGATTGAAATCATGCGTGAAGGCAACAGGAAACAGTTTTCGATAAAACGTGAGAAGATCGATAATCCTAGCGTCTATAGTCAGGTACAGGACGGTATTGGAATTTTAACGATTTCGAGGTTTGACAATGAAACGGGAGTGTTAGCACGGGCTGAAGCAAAGAAACTTGTATCAAAGCACATCAAAGGCTTGATACTTGATCTGCGCGGAGACGGTGGTGGCTACCTGACAGGCGCTGTCGACGTTGCTAGTTTATGGCTTGATGATAAAGTTGTTGTAACGCAGAGACATAATGGAAAGGTTGTCGAAACCCATAAGTCAAAAGGGGACCCAATCTTAAAAAATACTAAAACCGTTATTTTAGTTGACCAGGGTACTGCTAGCGCCAGTGAAATTCTTGCTGGTGCGTTACGATACTACGATAAAGCGAGCCTAGTAGGTGAAACTACCTACGGAAAAGGGTCAGTCCAGGGAGTGTTTGACTTAAGTTACGGCGGTAAGCTTAAGGTGACATTAGCACATTGGTATACGCCTGCTGGCGTTAACCTTTCTGGTAATGGACTGAAGCCTGACAGCGTGGTAAAACTATCCCCAGCTGACTTAAATAAGGGAATTGATCCACAGTTAAATACTGCAAAGGATATCTTGTTAAAGTAGCTTGTGCTTTTTACATGAGGTGATAAAATAAGATTATGGATGATAAAAAGAAAAAGATTCTCTTAGTTGAGGATGATACAGCGTTAGCAGATGTTTATGAAGCGAGATTACAACTAGAAGGCTTTGAGACGAAGCAAGTTAATAATGGTGAAGATGCACTTAGCGTAGCGCTTTCGTATAAGCCAGACCTAGTCTTGCTAGATGCAATGATGCCTAAGATTAGTGGCTTTGATGTTCTAGATATTCTGAGGAATACGCCACAGACTGCGAATGTGCGAGTAGTTATGCTCACGGCTTTGAGTCAGCCAAAGGATAAAGATCGTGCGGAAAATCTTGGAGTTGATGATTACTTGGTTAAATCACAAGTTGTAATCAGTGATGTCGTTGATAGGGTGAAGTTCCATCTTGGGCTATCCGCGCCTTCTGAAAATTAGATAAATCCCTGTCACTACCTAAGTCGGAAGTAGCATATGCTTGACATTCTTTAGTATCTATGTTTAAATTGTTGTAAAGAATTTAAACAAAAAATATGGAAAATACGCCAACATACAATCAAATTAGCCAGCAGCGCGAGGGGCACGACACCGCAGCTGTTCTGTTTGAGCACTCGAGTGGGAAAATTCTAACCGGACAGTTGATGGACTACATGGATAAAGATGGGTGGCAGTATGTTAGTTTTACGGACGAGAACGGAGACGAAGCGTATCAACTTATGAAGCCAGAGGCTGTTTCAGATGAAGTGCAGTCTGAGCTAGCGGATGAGCTTGCTAGGAGTAGTACGGTACGCACTGAAAATGACTGGGACCGCTTTGCTCCAGAGATTAATACTGTCGATCGGAATGAAGGTAGCGATGAGCAGTTAGCTGAAGGCTTGGCTGAAGTTGGGAGGCGGTTAAAAGCAGATATACAAGAATTCATGACTAAATACGATGAGGGTGAAAGTATGGATCGTGATCGCGTTACTGGATTAAGAGATTTCAAGGCACAGTTAAGTAATGGCAGTATGCATAAAACTGCGTTCTGTGAAGATGCGGATAGGCTAACCAAAGATATGACCAATGCAATTAAGTTAATCGGTGTGGCTACGGAGGAACTTTACACTAAGGTGCGTCAAGTTGCTAAAGGACTTAACAGTTTAGTACACGGTAGGCAGGCGGAAGATATTAATCAGATACGTGATGTTATGCGTAACTTTGAAGGTGGGCTGAGTGGGTTGAAGACGGTTAATGAGGCTATCTCTAAAGACCTTAGATTACTGACTAGGCATATTGATGATTTATCTTCTAGTCAGCACGGTCATGAAGAAACTATAAGTCAGATAAGTAGACTGGTTGACCAAATTGAGCAAGACAAAGTAGACCAAGGTATATTGGTGCGTAAAATTAAAGTGGAGATGTCAGCGATACCAAACTAAGTGAATTAGGTAACTACTACTTGGGTGCGAGGGACAGTTTTACCAGTAAATTTAGAAACACGAACCTTTTTAAAACTTACGATACCAGAACTCTTAGCATGAATAGTGAAATTCTTACTGATATAAGTACCAGGTCCAGCAATTTTTGTACTACCTGTCTGGCGTACTATTACTGCACCGGCATTAACCTTCTGGCCACCATAGCGTTTTACGCCTAGTCGTGCACCGGCATTATTGTGGACGTTTTTACTCGAACCACCAGCTTTAACATGTGACATTTGGATATCTCCTTAAAGTTTTTGATACAATTCACCTAATTTTAGCTAATTTAATAGCTGGTGTCAATAGTTCTAGCTTTTTGGCCAGTAATTTTGCGTAAGCAGAGTAGCTGTCTAGCAACGATCTGATCCTCCCTGTAATAGAGTAAGCTTTGGTAGGTCATTTTGTATCCTAATTTTGCGAGCCCTCTACTCGTAGCTAGGGGTAAATGGGTAAAATTTTGATTTCCGTCTGACCAAGCTGGAACAGCGATACACAGGGGTGTATCCTCTTTGAGTTGTCCATGTATGTTTTGCAAGAAACTTTCAATAATGTGGTTGCAGTTGCCAACTACTTGCTCTAATTTATTAGAATTAGGTGGAGCACTGAATGGTTGTCCGAGGTAGGTTTCGCATACTACTGCATCAATTGGTTGTTTCCAGGTTAGAGTCATAGCATCACCCGCCAAGATTTTAATTTCGGGATTTACTCTAAACTTTTCTTGTACCCACTGCATGTTCTCCGTGGAATAACCTACCATCTTTTCAGACAAATCTGTTCCGTAGACATCAAATCCAAGCAAGGCAGCCTCTTGTAATAACACACCAGTACCACAAAATGGATCGAGGATAGTTTTACCTTTCGAAATATCAATTCCCGATAAATTTATCATTATTTGTGCTAACTTTGGTGGTAGCATACCTACAAATGCATCGCGTTTTGGACGTGAACGATCGCGAAAGGCATATGAGTCGATATCTTGGACACCGTTGACTCGACCGAGTAAGATCTTTGAACCGTCTCGAACGATAACGACTTCAATACCTAGCGGTGATGTTAGTTGATTGTGTAACGTTTGTGCACTTGAAAGAGCAGAAGATTTATTCGGAATTACTCTTACCGATCTACCAGTTTTCTTGATATTTTTCTTGATAGATAGCATAAAGGCATTTAATTTTGCTGTAGGTACTTTGATGCCGTATAGGCTGATACCTAGCTTTAGCTTACCTTCGGGCATACCATTTAGCGATTTTAGGATTTCTTTTTGTGTATGATCGAGAATTTTCTGGTCATTACCTATAGAGATGGTGGATAGAAGGCTAGCTGTTTTTATACTACCACCAAGACGATTGATATTGACGTCTGCGTTGACTAGCGCATTGCCGCTGGAAAGGGACTGAACTTTATCTAGCCCATAGACCTGTCGTAGTTCAGCCAGGCCAATATCTGGTTGTCGTCCAAGGATCGCAATAATCATAGTGTGAATTATAACAAATCTCTTATATAATAGCTCTAAGATGTCGGTTCGAACATGGGTTAGCATTATCACTCTAATATTTCTTGGTTTAGTAATTTACTTTGGGCGTCATGAAATAATTACCGCATGGAAACTACTAGGCGAAGTAAACTTACTAGTTCTAAGTCTGATAATTCCTGCACAGATCGTAGTTTATTTTATTGCGGGTGAAATGATGTTTGTCTACCTTCGCGATAAGAAGTCGATAGATCATATTTCAATTTTTGAACAGGCTCGTATGGCACTTGAAATGAATTTTGTGAATCACACACTCCCTAGCGCTGGTGTTAGCGGCATAACTTATATGACTTGGAGATTGAGTAAGTTTGGAATTTCTGCCGGTAGGGCAACTTTAGCACAGCTAGTAAGATATGTTGCGTCATTTGCTGCTTTTACGGTGCTACTTATCTTGGCTCTTGTGGCAATAACAATCGATGGTGACATTAACCGTTGGATGATATTGCTGAGTAGCATAACAATATTTATTATACTGGCTAGTACCGCCCTGGGTATTTTTTTAGTGAGCAGCCCGGCTCGTAGTCGTAAGTTTTCAAATTGGCTTGTGTCAGTAATCAATAAATTAATATATAAAGTGACGAAGAAGAAAGAGCTATTATCGATTGATCGTGTTATAAAATTTTTCCGAGACATGCATTCAGATTATGTTGAGCTTCGTAATGAAAAGAAGATTCTACTAAAGCCATTCCTGTGGGGGATAGCTTTTACTATCGGCGATGTGATGCTATACATGATTGTTTTTTGGGCATTGGGTACCTCGATCAACCCGGCGCCACTATTGATGGCATACGGGATAGCGATACTCGCTGGTTTTATAGTTGTGACACCAGGAGGTGCGGGGGTATTTGAGGCAATCATGGTATCGTTTCTGCTTGTGGCAGGCGTTAACCCTGGAGTGACATTGGCTGGTATATTGCTTACTCGAGTATTGGTGCTACTGGGTACAATAGGATTTGGTTATATATTTTATCAACATGCGTTAGTTAAGTATGGAAAATCAAGAAATTCAGCTTAGTGTCAGTGAGTTTATAGATTTAAGCAATCAGGTGCTTGATGGTGCTTTTCCGAACGTTGTTCTGACTGGAGAGGTGTCTAGCTTTAAGATAAATCAAGGTAAGTTCGTCTTTTTTGATTTAAAAGATGATGAGAGTACCGTACCCTGTTTTATGATGTTGTTTAGCCTAAGGCATCCGATAGAAGATGGTATGACAGTTGCTATTCATGCAAAGCCAAAGCTAACAAAGTGGGGAAAATTTAGCTTGACCGTGCAAAGAGTTCGTCCCGTTGGAGAAGGGAGTATAAAGAAAAGCTATGAAATTTTAAAGAGTAAATTAACAAAAGAAGGATTATTTGCTACAGAAAAGAAACGCCAATTACCTGAGATGCCTAAAAATATTGGAGTAATAAGCAGTGTCCAGGCTGCTGGCTATGCAGACTTTATAAAAATTATCGGAGACCGTTGGGGTGGAATGCTTGTAGATGTTGCACAGGTACGGGTTCAAGGCGACGTTGCATCAGAGCAGATTATCGGTGCCATTAACCATTTCAACCAGCAAAGCGTTCTACCGGAAATAATTGTAATCATACGCGGTGGGGGGAGTGCTGATGACCTATCTGTCTTTAATGACGAACGTCTTACAAGGGCTGTGGCATCGAGTCGCATACCGATCTTGACTGGTATTGGCCATGAAACTGATCTTAGTCTGGTAGATATGGCGGCGGATGTTGCTGCAAGTACGCCAAGTAACGCAGCTGAAATAATTGTACCTGATAAAAATGATACGATTGATAAGGTTGCTGATA
>JAGQNA010000015.1 GCA_020428315.1 Candidatus Saccharimonadota bacterium | reverse complement strand
ATTCCATAATCGATTTAGGAATCGATATGCTCCCGGCACCCCATTTGGATCCCAGCGTGAGTCGAACTCAAGCGGCGCAGCAAACATTAGGTATGTGCGTAATGCGTCAGCCCCGTAGCCCTGATTAATTATCTCTAGTGGATCAATACCGTTACCCTTACTCTTACTAAACATTGTTCCGTCACTGGCACGGACTTTACCGTTAAAGACAAATTGCTTAAATGGCTCCGGCTCATCAACCAAACCAAGTCGCTTAAAGAAATGACCGATAAATCTTGCGTATAGCAAATGCGCAGTAGCATGGTCACCTCCATTATAAAAATTAATCGGCTCCCATTTCTTAACCTTTTTACTATCAAAAATTTGCTGCTGATTATGTGGATCTAGATAACGATACATGTACCAGCTCGAGCAGATGTATGTATCAAGTGTATCTGTCTCACGTTCGGCTGGACCACCGCAGGTAGGACAGGGTACTGATAGCCAGTCAGTTGCTCTAGCTAAGGCGCTGCGACCATCGCCGCTTGGCTTGAAATCATCTAATTCGGGTAAAATGACCGGTAGATGGTCATCTGGTACTAATACTGCACCATCTTTCTCACAGTATATAACTGGTATTGGTGCGCCCCAGTAGCGCTGGCGGCTAACACTCCAGTCGCGCATTTTATAGTTAATCTTTTTCTCTGCCTTTGCTGTTTCAGCTAACCAATTAAGAATTTGTGACTTAGCATCCTGAGATGTAATACCGTCGAATTGGCCAGAATTAATCATCTTACCTGGCTTGGAAATATCTGAATGTGTACTTTCAATAACTTTTACAATCGGTAGTTCGTACTTTAGCGCAAATTCATTATCACGCTCATCATGTGCCGGTACCGCCATAATTGCACCAGTACCGTAGCCTTCAAGTACGTAGTCAGCTACCCAGATTGGCAACTGCTCATAGTTAGCAGGGTTAATCGCATAAGCTCCAGTAAATACTCCTGTTTTTACTTTCGCAGAGGCTCTTTCCAACTCTGTTTTTACAGCGGCCGCCCGTTGATAAGCGGTTACTTCACTCCGATAGTCGTCAGTAGTCAGTCGATCGACTAGCTCGTTCTCGGGTGCGACAACCATGAAGGTAGCCCCAAATATTGTATCCGGCCGAGTTGTGAAAACGGTTAAGCTCTCTGACGTTCCTGCTATAGAGAATGCTATCTCAGCTCCCTCGCTCCGCCCGATCCAATTCTTCTGAGCAAGCTTAACACTTTCAGTCCAATCTAGGCTGTTTATCGATTCAAGTAGCTCGTCAGCGTAGTCAGTTATCTTGAAAAACCATTGCTTAACGCCTTTTTTCTCAACAATCGGATCATCATGACTATCATGCCTCCAGCATCTACCATCAATTACCTGTTCATTAGCTAAAACAGTTTGGCATTTATCACACCACCATTGCTGACGCTCCTCTTGATAGGCCAAGCCTTGCCGATGCATTTCACTAAATATCCACTGCGTCCACTTGTAATACTCTGGTAAATGAGTGGCGATTTCTTTTTCCCAATCATTACTCCAGCCCATTGCTTTGTAGCTTTTATGATAATCTGGTATCAATTGAGCCATGCTTTCTTGTGGGCTCATACCTTCTTTAATCGCCCGATTTTCCGCTGGTAAGCCAAAAGAATCCCAGCCCACCGGATGATAGCTCTCATAGCCTTGTTGACGCTTAAATCGAGCTTTAACCTCGCTAATCGTATAGTTCATGGCGTGTCCAATATGCAAATTACCGCTTGGATAATTAAACATACTCATTGCTAAATATTTTGGTTTATCTGTATCAAGGTCAGTAGTATAGACCCCTGTTTCGTCCCAAATATTTTGCCACTTTGTCTCAATATCTTTTGGAGAATACTGTTTCATCTATAGTTAGTATACCAAAGCTACACTACGCAATCTAGCGGGTTGTGGTGACGCTAAGATTAGATTCTACCACCTACTCCAGTTGAGTAAGCCTCTTTGCTATTCATAGTGTTTAAAGCATCAGACTGCTTAGATGCATCCTTCGCTGTATCCGAGAGAGATTGGTATAGACTGAGAAATAGTGCTTCAATTTCTGGCTTAAGGGATTTTAACGTAACAACTTTATCTGGTGCGGACAGTGCAAATGGTTTGTTATATGAAAGGCTAGTATCAGCTTCAAATGATACTGTGTCATCTTTTACTTTCATTTCTACTCCTGTCATCTCATGGCCAAACTGACTTATCCAAACCGTTAGAACAACTTTAGGCGCTTTTTCTGACTTAGTGTCAGTCGTGGTTTGACTTTCAAATGTGCTCATACTCTTGCTACCCTCTTTCGTGTCGAAGCACTTGTCGACCGCCTTAGCAACGGTAGTCTTGTTAGAGTCTTTTGATATCTGCTCAATCTTTTTGTCATCTAATGTAATTTCATACCCTATATTTCCGTCTTTTGTGCCAATATCTTTCATTTCTACGATCGGATTATTCTTGATATACAAGTCTATCATCTCTTGTTGCTGAACGTCACTTTCCCGAAAATCTTTATAGGCCTTAACCACACAGCTATAGGTCTTTTTGTACTGCTTTGCGGCTGCTTCGTCGAAACTGGCAATATCTTCTGCCCCAACACGTAGCCAATTACCGTCAAGCTTATTAACTAAATCTTGCACAGCCTTGGGTGCAGCTTTCAGACTGGTACCCTGTGCCTTCAGTGCTTCCTCAATTCCTTGCTTAAACTTATCAACATTGATGTGTGCGGTACCTTCCTCGTCGATCTGAGCGGCTACATTAAAATTATAGTCTTTACCCTTTTGACTATACGATGTGCTTGCACTTACTTTCGCAGACGTATAGTTTGTAGACAAGTCTGTCTTGACTGTAAGTTTATCTGGATAAGTTGACTCTACAGGTATATTCGCGTAATCATTCTTTGGCTTTGAAAGTTGAACAGTACTACTTGTTGACATGTCAACCGTATCGGCCTTTATGGCGTTCGTTATCGCGTCAGCGAATACTTTTTTTGGGTTTTGATACCAGAGCATATAAGCTGAGGTTGCGATACCCAAGATCACAATCAAGATAGCTATAACTACTCCAAAAATGATCAATTTTTTCTTTGATTTTTTAACGGGTATGCTTCCCTCTAGGCCCGACCCTGAAGTTACAACAGAATTATTTGCTGATGTTACCATCTCCGAGGCTGGTGTTTTACTAATATCTTGCGATGTTGCTGGTTGGCCTAGTGTTTCATTCTGCTGATCCCCAGGGGTTGATGACTCTCGCTCAACATCATAGACACTTGGGTCATCGTTGTCTGATTGAGAGATAGGTGACTGTCCGGTGCCAATATCATGCCGTTTAATATCTGATATAGATTTGCTGCCTTGTGTACTTCCATTAGCGTCAGACCCCATCGATGTTTCAGGGTTTTTGTCTTCGCTAGAAAAGTCGTTGTCAAACTCATTATCACGTTCAGAGTCCATATTTTATATCCTCATCTTACTACTTATGTTAATACTTGAGATAAGTGTACCATACATAGATTATATGTTTAAATCTTCTGAAAAAGATCGTCTTTTCGCCGCTTCCACCTATCGTCTTGTCGTACCAATTTACTGTCATCGCTTATGCTGTGTAGTAGTATCTTTAGCGCCTCTTCAAGGAATACGCTATCCTGTGATCCTTTTGCTAATACAATTGCCTGGCTTTTTAGAACAGAATGCGCAAATGAACCAGCATCGATTGCTGAGTCAAAACTCTTTACCTGACAGCCACGCTGACGTGCTGCCGGTGCCAAATATTTCTCGCTCTCACGGCCGACTGTTATGACCCAGTCTAACAGATCAGGATCACATAAACTGCCAAGTTTTTCATGTTCTGCAGCACTTACAACACCAAGCTCATTCATATCACCCAATATCGCTATCCGCTGAGGTGCATCCAGCTGATATAAGGTTTGTAAGGCTGCTTCAGCAGAAGATGGACTTGAATTATAGCTATCATCTATAAGGACTGAATCGTCCATGCCTTTAATGATATTCATTCTTCCAGCAACCGGACGGACTGCCTCTATACCAATGACTATAGATTGCATGTCCATACCTAGTTGAATAGCTACCGCCATACCCGCAACAACTGGCCGAAGGTTATGTTCACCAAGTACTTTGATTTTTGCTATTGTCTCTGACTGAAGTTCTGGCGAAATTAATTTACAAGTATAGCCTTCGCCGATCGAAAAATCTTCAATCTCTACCCTATATTCAGCAGCTCCAGAGGTTCCGTAGGTACTAATCCTTGAGTCTGTAATTAGCTCTGCAAACCTACCCTCTATGTCATCCCGATTTATCAGAGCTAGCTCAGAGATGTTTGCTAGCATAATTTCTTCTTCTGCGACTGTTTCGATATTATGCAAAAACTCCATATGCTCTGGAGCTACGGCTGTAACTAGCCCAATGTCCGGCTTGAGATATCTGGCAAATTGGGCCATCTCACCAACTCGATCAATACCAAGTTCCTGTACGATAACATCGACGTCAGTTGGGTCTTTAATACGTTTTCGAGCTGCCTTAAATACCCTCATCCACGCAAAGGGACTTCTAATATTTTCTGGATATGCAATGCCGAGAACTGCTAACGGTGCGCTCATAGGGGTATTATGGTTTGTCATTTCCATGCGTACTCGAAATTTTTGTGAAAGGATCGTGCCGATTGCTATCTTAGTTGAAGTCTTCCCAACACTTCCCGACACCGCGACTAATTTGACCTCGGGGTGTTTTAAAAAATACTTTTGAACATATTTCTCGAGCTTTTTTTGAATGTGATTTTTAAACATAATTACCTCTACTATATAACAGAATGCAGGCTGTGGCTATTTGCCTTCAATCGAAACGTTCGGCAGGAACCTGTTGAGCCATTTTGGCATCCACCAAGCTAACTTGCCAAGTAAGTGCATAACCGCTGGTACTATCGTCATACGGACTACAAAGGCGTCAATAAAAATACCAACTGCCAAAGCAAAGCCAATCGCCTGAATAGTTGAGTCATGGTTCGTTACGAAACCGGCAAAAACACTCACCATAATAACCGCCGCCGCCACGACAACTTTACCGCCACTAGCCATACCGTCGATGACTGCTTTTTTGGCATCTTTTGTATCTTCGTAGGCCTCATGCATACTGGACACTAAGAAGAACTCGTAGTCCATCGCCAGTCCAAACAATATACCAGTGGCGATTATTGGTATAAAGCTAACGATTGGGCCAGGTGATGCAGCAATACCAAACCAACCCAGCTGGAATACCGCTACAAGCGCGCCAAACATCGCCATGACTGACAGCAAAAAGCCAAGTGTAGCCTTGATTGGAATCAAAATCGACCGGAACGCTACAACTAACAATATAAGTGATAGACCAACAACCACCGCTAAATACTGTGGAATGGCGGTGGCTAGCTTTTGATTAATGTCGCGCTCCAAGGCTGTCGAACCGGTGACCGCTAAGGTCATACTACTACGTCCTGTGACGTTTTTGATGCCATCAGAGCGCAGCTTAGATATCAAGTTAGCTGTCGCTTGAGACGATGGAGCCGTCGATGGAATAACTTGAATCAAACCTTTAGTGCCATCGGTGGTCACCATGGCTGGTGTCACAAATGCTACATTGTCAATCTTAGCGAGCTTGTCAGCAACTAGCTTCAGTTGAACTAACTTAGCGTACTGCTCTACCTGTTTCTCGATTTCTGCGAGAGCCGCTCGTTTTTGCTTCTGACCCTTAGTCTGCATAGTGACAACTTGCTGCTGTAACGCCATCTGCTGTTCAACTGTTACGGCTTGTTGCATTTGCTGCATCATCGCTGATTCTTGCTTAGCTCGTGCTTCGGATATTTGCTTATTTAACTGCTGCATTGCTGGCTGGCGAATAGCCTGCTTATCTGACTCGCTAACGGCCGGCAAACCTTCCACAACCACCGCTAATGGGCCATTATAGCCTTCACCGAAACCTTTAGTTATCAGGTCGTAGGCTCTACGCTGAGTTGAATTTTGTGCCGCAAACTGATCAGTTGGTAAACCTAACTGCAAATCTTTGGCTGGAATCGCCATCAGGCCAATCGCCACGATAGCCACTATTAACACCGCGACCGGTCGCCTTGTCAGCACTACCGCCCACTTGTACCAAACAGTATTTTTATTAATCTTTAGAGTGTGACTCTTCTTGCTCTGTGCCTTACGTACTGATTTACGGATCTTACGCGAGAAAACTCGACTACCAAAAATACCTATTAGTGCTGGAATCAAGGTCACTGCTACGGTAGCTGCTACTGCTATACTGCCTGCTCCAGCTAAGCCCATAGTTGTCATAAATGGAATATTGACTACGCTAAGTGCCGCTAGAGCTATCACTACAGTCATAGCCGCAAAAATAACAGCATTACCGGCTGTCGCGATAGATTTAGCAGCCGCCTCACGGTATGATAGCCCTGCTATAACATAACCTCGATAGCGATTGACTATAAATAACGAATAATCAATACCGACCGCCAAGCCGAGCATTATAGCCAGTACCGGAGTGGTCGAACTAATCTCAATTACTTGACTGAGTGCAAAAAGGCCAGCCATGCTGACACCAATCGCCAACAAAGCACTAATTATCGGCATACCGGCTGCCACCAATGACCCAAGTGTGATAAGTAACACCATCAAAGCTACCGCGACACCCGCCATTTCACCGATACCAATAATATCGCCCGGTTTTCTGTCTATCAAATCACCAGCCATATCTACCTGTAAGCCGTCGCCGCGAGCTTTGTCTACCGCTAATCGAACACCAGCTAGAGTGCCTTCACTTACACTACCCTGCATACTATCAAGCTGTATCTGTGCGTAGGCAATATCACCTGACTTTGCAATAAATTGTCGACTATCAAAAGGGCTAACTACTTGCGCTACACCATCAACCTTACCAACCGACTCAACTAGCTTGTCGATAGCTTGTCGATGCTGTTCAATCTTGCCATCCGTACTATGAAAAACTATTCGACCCGAGCCACTACCGCTATCTGGGAAAAGTTCCTTGGCTCGGTCAATGGCTACCTGAGCTTCCGTACCTGGTATTGATATGCTAGAGGTTGTTGGCTTCATGTTAACATATGCCAGGCCACCCAAAATACTCAACAATACTATCCAAAGACTAATAATCAGCCACGGCTTGCGAAAAGCTAAATCACCAATCTTGTACAAAAAATCTGACATCAAAAGTACACCTCCACATTATCTATCTTTATTTTACATTGAAATTGATTATTTATATAGTGAAATTGCTAGTGAAACTAGCAATCCACCAACAAAAAAACCAATTAGACTAAAGAGTAGTGGGCTGATTCCGTGATTATGGTTTTTATGATGCTTCATTGTTAAAGCGTGGCCGCGCCCCTTGGCTAACAAGTGTCGATTGACTGGTAATGCTACAAAGTAGGCCACCGTTAGAGCAAGTGCCATGCTTAGCCAAAACAACGGATCAATAAGTCGAGCGTCCATAGCACCCGGAATAATCAACATTACTAAGTTATCAACTATTTCCATAGTAGCAATCGATAGCGTATCGGCAACTGCCACAATCGAAAGAGCAGCAAAAAAACCTAATCCAGTCTGCATTAGTGGCAATGTCGATAATCCAAAACCGAATATGAAAGCTAGCACAGTCGCCAGTATAACCGTCTCAATATTGCCCCAACCAAGTACTGTACCGACTATTAGCCCCAGCACCTCTCCAATAGCACAGCCCGTTAAGCAGTGTAACGTTGCACTTATCGCCATCTTGTTTAGACTAGATTTATCATTTGCCCTAACTAGTTTCATGTGACATTTTGGACAATTGCCAGGATGATCACTAGCTACATCTAGGTGCATCGGACAAGTATACTTTGACATGACTACGCTCCATTTAATTACTTATATTATACACTAGTTAAGAATACGCACTCCACTTGAGAGCCTTCTTGCTACAATGATAGCAGCGCGTTGAGAAAATAGCAACATCGGGATTATCTTTTTCTAAAATCAGGCAAGCGTGTTCATATTTTGTGATTTTCATAACCTCAGGTCCTCTCTTTCTACTGGTTTAATGCCAGCTCTATGAAATTGCAGCGTACCAGCAAATATCGCCAGCTCGGTTGCTTCTTGTAGCGTCTTGCCCTGTTGTATAAAAGCACAGAGCGCAGCCATAGATTGGTCGCCGCAACCAGTCTCATCTTTTTCGTTGCCAGCACTAACCTCAGGTATCGGTATATGGGCTTGGGTTTCGTCACTGAACAGGTATGCACCATTTACACCTGCCGTTATAAGGACATTGGCAACGCCTTGCTCTTGGAGCTTTTCAGCTGCTTGTTTTGCCGTATCAAAATCAATAACCTCAACACCAGTTAGCATTTTGGCTTCGTGTTCGTTTGGCTTTATCAGGTAGATACCAGCAGATATTAGCTCATTCAAATCCGCATCAGCTTCAATACCGCCTGGGTCAAACATTACTTTTAAGCGATGCTTATTGGCTTGCTGAACAGCGTAGGTAGCTGTTTCTAACGGACACTCTAGGGTTAAAACCAATGTGCCGTCATTCTCTGCGACCTTTTTAAATAGCTCATCAGCAGCATCAATATCTTTTGAACTAAAGTCGTCACTTACGCCAGGTAATACAAAAATCTGATTGTTACCTTGTTGGTCCACTGGAATTAAGGCAATACCTGGCAGCTTGTTTACTGCTTCATATTCAAGCACATTTACATAATCAGTATTAACGCCAACTTTGGCTAATGCGTCCATCGGTTGTCGCCACAATCCGTAAGGGTCTTTAACGGTGCGACCAACCATAGCCACACTGTCTTTAGGCGCTAGATGAGCCAACATATCAGCAATGTTGCGTGACTTACCGCCTGGTCCAATAAGCAACTCTTTGCCATAAACGTGTTCGCCTGGTTTCGGAAACTGCTTAATACCAGTTGCAACCAGGTCAGTGTTTAGTGAGCCGATAACTATTGTTTTCATTTTTTGGTAATCGCCGTGACTTCAATTTCAATTTTTGCACCATCCCTAGTCATTCGATTAACTTCAACAAGCGTACTCACGGGCATAGCGTTCTTAAAATACTCGCCTCTGATAGCAGAGATTTTGTCAAAATCGTTCATATCAGTTATGTAAATGACCACCTTAACAACATCATCAATAGAAGCGTCAGCTTGCTGCAAAATCTTGATAATATCCTCAAAGACGAGCTTTGTTTGTTCTTCTACATCGTCGGTTACTACACTATGGTCATCATTTTTTGGTGCTTGCACGCCAGACACGAAGATAAGGTAATAGCTGCCTAAATCTATTTTCTTTGCTGGCGTGTAGCTGCCTCTGGTCTTGTAGTCACCAGGGACTACGTCTTGTATGAAGTCTTTGCTCACGGTTTCTCCTGTGCTATCTCTATATAATTCCCACTTGGGTCACGAACATACGAATAAAGGACCAGTACGCCTTCGGTTTTCGGTATTACTATTTCACAACCTTGTTTGACTAACTTTTCAATATCTTCTTCCAGGTTATCAGACATAAAAGCTAAATGACTTTTAATATACTCAACTTGTGGATGAGTGCCGTCTATCCATTCCCATAGTTCGAGGGCAGAACCATTAGGATGCTCCACAATAGCTGCATTGGCGTGAAGTTCAGGCTTTTCAAACTTTTTTGCTACTTTGAAACCAAGTACCTCATATTCAGCTATAGCTTTTTCTAAGTCTTTAACTGTGACACCTGTGTGCCAGAATTTCTTAATCATACTTCGACATCCGCATCATAATTAAGTGGTACAGCATCTGACACCATTTGCTGGTCTGGAAATTCTTTGCGTATACGTTCTATATCATCGGCTTCAATGGACCAGCCAATAGCATTGAGATTTTCTTTCAGGTGTTCTGGGTTACTAGTCTTAGAAAGAGTTACTACATTATCTTGTGAAGTAAGCCAGTTGATAGCTATCTGAGCAGGTGTCTTGTCATACTTCTTTGCTAGCTCGTCAAGTAAAGCTGATTGAGGCAATATGCCTTTTTGTAGTGGTCGCCAAGCAACAAGCATCACATCATTTTCCTGAGCGTGTTTCAGTACACCCTTATCTTCAATCTCACGGTACTGAACATTGTAATGAACCTGATTACAGACTAGCTTGTTTTTAGTATGCTTTTGAGTTTCGTCAAAACGATTAGGTGTCATATTACAGACACCGATGTTTTTAACCAGACCTTGCTCAACAAGCTCGTCCATTGCCCTCATCGTATCGGCAATATCTATGCCTGGCTCAGGAAAGCGATGCAGTAAGTATAGGTCAACATAATCCAAGCCCATACGCTCTAGGCTCGCCTTGAATGATTTATGTACGCCATCATAGGTCTGATTGTTGGCAGATACTTTTGTCGCAATAATCAGTTTTGAACGGTCATAACCTTGCAGTGCTTTATTAAGTATTTCTTCTGCGTGACCATTACCATAGCTTTCTGCCGTATCAATGTGCGTAATACCTGCATCTAGAGCAGCACGAATTGCTCTTATCTCGTCATCGTCTTTACTGGCATCCGCTTCCCATCGTCCGCCCATTTGCCAAAGACCAAGCCCGTAGACAGGCAGCTCAAATCCGCTACTTAGTTTTTTTGTCGGTATTAACATTTTGTTCCTCCAATAACTTC
This sequence comes from Candidatus Saccharimonadota bacterium, assembly GCA_020428315.1. GTDB lineage: Bacteria > Patescibacteriota > Saccharimonadia > Saccharimonadales > Saccharimonadaceae > JAGQNA01. The sequence continues at coordinate 7,246 of JAGQNA010000015.1, read as the reverse complement.
ATTACATCTTCACGGCGGTATCGCCTATCACGCCTTGTCCCAAATCGAACCGCAACCAAGTAACCTTTTTCATCCCACGCTCGCAACGTATTTGGATGACAATTTAGTATCTCGCACGCTTGTTTGAGCGTGAGCAGCTTCGGCTCTTTGTTACTCTTTTGTGGCATACTATAACTATACACCACTTAACAATGATGTGATAAGGGATGTGATGAACGATAGTAAAAAGCCCAGCACAGATGAGCCAAAGACCGTTACGTTAACGGTTTCTAAGGCTGCTGATTTTAAAAACTGAAAACGTACTGGCATCACACTCGGTTAATATAAAGAACTTAGTGCAAAAGACCGTGCTGAACTTACACCACAAGAACGGAAACAGTTGGAAGAAGCTCGGCAACAACTAAGCAAGTTAGCCGAAACGATAGCTAGCCAGTACGACTTTACCGCCATAACCAAGTCAATACAAAGCATTTATAAAGTATCGCCAGCGTTCCAAGCTCTGCAAACCATAGATACATCGCCTATGCTGAAAATCGTGGCAGATATGCAAAAGACCACGCTTGTCTTGCAACCAGCACTAGACAAAGCTTTCGGTATCCAAGCAGCCATAGCTCCTGCAATAGAGGCAATCTATAAGAGCACCTTGTTCACGCAAAACCAATTTGCGGCACTTACAGCGATACAGAAGTCATTGGTTACATTTCCGACAGAAAACATCATTGCTTCAATCAAAAGCATTCAAGAGGCTTTTCAAGCACCGCTTATAGCTCGAACTTTGTTTGCAGATATTCATACAAAGCACGAGCGAGTAATTCGTGATTTACGATTTGATATTGGCTCGCTTACAACAAGTGTTGAGTTTAGTCGTTTTGAAACGGTAGATTTCGCTTTAGATGACGTAACTAGCGAAGACGATTACTTGACTGCGAACGCAGTGGCAACCCAAACGAATACAGTGGGCAATATTACCTTTACTGACAACGCTAGTTTTCTGCTCGCCTTTAATAACCTTAGCGAGGATGTTCGTGAAATAAAGCAGAAACTCATCGCTAACGACGTTCAACAAGGCAACTTCCTTGTAGCACACCATCACAAGTTAACTTTCAGCGTACAGGCTCATCCATACAGATACAGCTAGGCACTTTGAAAGTCACGGTAACAATTAGCTCAAACTACACCAGGCTTGCTCGTTTCCTACTAAGCTCGCCAGAGAACATCGTTGAAAAGTGGCATATTGAGGATTTGGCACGAGAAGTGTATGGCGTTCACTTTGCCAACGCTAGAGACGAAGATGAATGGAAGAATAAGATAAAAGGCTACGCCCATCACTTCAACCAGCAAGTGATGATTGCCTCGCAAGGAAAGATGCCTAAATTTATTGATAATGACGGCTATAAGTTTTTTATAAATCAAGATTATCTCAATCTGTAAAAGCCCAACTTATCCACAGATTTAAACTGATTATTTTTCAGGTTTTTTGTAGTGGGTATTGTGCAAGACAAGCAGAATACTCACCAACAAGCGAAAGCTAATAAACAGCCAGTAGACGCACAAAATAAAGCCGCAGATAAAGGCGCGCCTACTGAGCTGAGTGCCAAAGCACTGCACAACCTAACTGGTTGGTTTGATGTACTCATCCAAATGGACCTTGCACAAAAAGTACGTAATGAAATAAGGAGTAAGGAAGATGGACGAGGAACAGAAAATAAGAATAATTGACCAGTTCAATAATTGGTGCGACCACTGCCAACTGTTTGTGGTGCAGTTTTACATCTGGAACACAGAGGCAACACAGCTAGAAACTATCATCGCCGAGGCATTGAATACGCTGCCTGGCAAAATTGGTCCGAGCGACTGGGAAGTGCCATAAGAACGAGCTTTGGTCAGCTACCGCATTGTGACCTGCGAGATATAGTAACTCAACTCAGTTTGCTACTTGAAAGCCCCTGCAAAACAGAGGTTTGCCAGGAAGAATGTGCCAAGTTTAGGAGCAAGAAATGAGGCTGGCTTACAAACTACTCCAAGTAACTCTGCGGAAGTGCATTGATTGGCTTATGAGCCTATGACTCTGGGCTAACAAGCACGAAAAGGCTAGCGAGGAGCGAAAGAGATGGAAGTGACAGAGGTAAACATCGTGCCAGTGAAAGCTATTGACGGTTTAGTGGCTTTTGCGAGCTGCGTAGTTAATGGTCAGCTGTATCTCGGCTCGCTTGGTGTACGTAGGCGTTTGGATGGGTCTGGTTATCGCATAACCTACCCAACTAAACGGATTGGGTCACAAGAACTTAATTACTTCCATCCGCTTAACAGGCAGACGGGTAATGCGATTGAGCAAGCAATTGCTGCCAAGTGCAATGAGCTTTTTGAAAGAAGTGATGAAGACTATGGTAGACACCGTAAAACTACTGCTGACAATCAGTGACCCGATGATTTTGCGTAAAGGAGCATTCACGCCATTGTCTGTCGAGCAACTTGCAGGAACTTGGGGTAATCACAGAACATACCTAAACCCCTCACCAACCTACGCCAAGATGGGCAAGTATACGCCTCGCTTAACGCTGCATCGCAGACCAAACAAAACCAGAGGTGTCGTGTACCAGCTCGCCATTGAGTTTTCTGCACCAAAGCTTCTTTTCAAACAGAACTTTGATGAAGTTACAGAGGCAGACTTTGAGCCGATAATCGCCGCCTTGCAACAATGTTTGTTTGAGCTGACAGGTCACAAGTTCTTCCCTCATCAGTTAAAGGAAGCTGAGGTTAATGCGTGGCATCCGTGCAAAAACGTAGTGTTTATGGATTACACCTCTTGCCAAACAATCCTAAACACAATTGGCAAGCTAGATATAAGTCGTACCTATGACCTACAGCGAACTAACTTTAGGGATGGTCACGTTATACACGTTCACTGCAACTCACAGGATATTGCCTTTTACGATAAACTTGCCGACTTGCATCGTGCCAAGATTAGTGAAAAGCGTGTCTTTGAAAAAGACAACGGCATACAAATGAGCTTGTTAGAGCCGCTTAAAGAAGTTGCACCAATTGAGGTGCTACGTTACGAAGTTAGGCTTGTCGGCAAGAAAGCCGTTGAGCGTGCTTATCCAGATATTGAGCCTAGAACTTTTGAAAATCTGTACAAGAAGGAATTGTGTCAGGGTTTGTTGCTTAAACACTGGAACAAGCTAACTGCATCAGTAGATATGTTGTCGCTAGACGAAAAGCGACCATACCAGCTTTTCCAAAACTACTTGATTGAAAACCCAGATGCGACACCACAGGCTGCTCTAGCCGCAACAGCTGTTTTATTGATTAACGGTCAAGAAGGGGTACGGAACTTACGCAACCTAATTGAAGCGGCGTATACGGACACTACCTGGTATCGCATCAAGAAGCTGGCAAAAGTACCTAAAGCTCATCGGTTTTCACGCTTTCAGCGAGTGACGGAAACACTAGAAAAATTCACTCCTACGAAAATGAGTGAATACTTAAAGCATATTGAAAATACTAGTAACTAACGTTAAGTTAATAAGGAGTAATATTATGGAAAAGAAGATAATACTTATAGCCAGAGTTTCAGACGTAGAGCAGCGTAAAGCACTGCCAGCTCAGAAGCAACGTCTTGAAAACTATGCCAGAACAATTGGCTCAAAGTGGGACTATCACGAGTTTGATGAAAGTGCCTACAAAGATGACAGGCAGAAGTTCGCAACTTTAATCGAAGATAAAGTTTCATCACTTAAAGTGCCAGCAATAATTGTTTTTGATAAGATTGACCGCTTTACTCGTGATGCATCACAAAGAGAAGTGCGAATAATGAGCAACCTGGTCGAAAAAGGCAGTATTGAAATACACTTCCCCTCGGACAACCTGTTCATTACCCAATACTCGCCAGCGACTGACTTATTCAGGCTCGGCATTGGTATGCTGTTGGCAAAATACTATTCAGATGCCAGCCGAGATAATGTTAAACGACGATTTGAGCAAATGCTTAATGATGGTATTTGGGTACACAGAGCACCTATCGGTTACAAGAACGTCATACTAGGCGGCACACCGCAAAAACCAATCAAAGATATTATCGTTGACGAAGATAAAGCACATTACATCGTTAAAGCCTTTGAACTGCGTGCGATGGGCAAACCCTATGCCATTATTGTTAAGGAGCTTGGGGCGATGGGCTTTAGAAGTAACATTGCTAACAGTAAAGTCCCAAACAAAGCATTCCTTGAACGCATACTTAACAATAAGTTTTACTATGGCGTTATGGTCCATTCTGGCAAAGAGTATAAACACAAGTATCCGCCTCTGATAAGCCAGGCATTGTTTCGTGAGTGCCAGCGTGTAAGAGATGAACGAAAGCACGAAAAAACTAAGTACGACAGCAAAGACTATCGCTTTAAGAAGATAGTGAAGTGTGGCAAATGCGGACGAGCAGTGTCGCCTTTCAAGGCTCGTAACACTGTTTACTTGCGATGTGCTAACACCAAATGTAAAAACCCGAATACAGCCGAAAGCCTTGTTTTGGATAACGTGGCAGCAGATGTGAGCTACACTGACGTTCCTGAGTAGTGGTTAGACCAGGTTATCGCCGAGCTACGCAATAGACACGATAATCAACAGCTTTACTTCACGCAGAACATTGAGCAAACCCGAAACGAGTACGACAAAATCAAAGGCAAGATGCGAAAGATTTACCACGATTTGCTCGATGGGCGTATTACTCAGGATATGCACGACGAAATTGCAAATGAGCTTGAAGCTAGGCAGCAGGAATTGAATGACCGCCTAAAGTTGCTAACAAGTGATAACAAGTCGTTCCAAGTGACCGCTTCTTATCTGTTAGACTTGGCTCAACGCTCTGCTGAGCTGTTCAGAACCAGCGATGAGGCGTTGCAGCAGAAACTTTTGGAATATGTACTTTCAAACATTGAGCTTAATGATAAAAGGTTGTCATATATACTGAATGACCCCTTTAAAACCATTGTCGAAACAAAGAAAAAAGCCCTTTCAGGCTCTAATCCAAACATTTGGTGCGGGTTAGGAGACTCTAACTCCTGGCCTCTTCCTTGGCAAGGAAGCGCTCTAACAACTGAGCTAAACCCGCATAAATATCTTAACTATTATAGCTAATATATTTATCCTATTCAAGGTGCTACACAGAAATTAACCAAATACGATACTTCAGCTTAGCAGGCTACAGATTACCTTGGTATCTGTATTGATTATGCTAGATACTGAATTCTAGTATGATATAGTTGTTCAGTTCAGATCTATCTGATAGAATATATACAGTTTGGCGCTATAGCTCAGTTGGTAGAGCAGAGGCCTGAAGAGCCTTGTGTCCCTGGTTCAAGTCCAGGTGGCGCCACCATATTACACCCTATACGGGTTTTATTTAATTATTTTGACTTGTTTATAAACTCTACTTTAAGTTACCGCCCATACCTCGCAAGGCATCTACTAGCTCAATTGGGAATAGCATTGTAGTTTTCTGGCTTGGTTCAGTGCTAATGCGCTCAATAGTATTTAGAGTACGAAGGTTTAAAGCTCCTGGTGTAGTCGCAATAATTTGGGCTGCTTCTGCAAGAGTTTTAGCCGCCGCGAGTTCTCCCTCAGCGTTAATTATGTTACTTCGGCGTTCACGTTCAGCCTCTGCCTGCTTAGCCATGGCCCGCTTCATATCGGCTGGTAGTTCAATATTTTGAATCTTGACGTTTTCAACATCAATTCCCCACTGAGAAGTTTGCGAATCTACAATTTCTTTTATTTTTTCACTTATTTCTTCACGCTTACTGAGTAGTTCATCGAGTTCGAAATTACCAGTAATATCTCGTAAGGCAGCTTGTGCAAACTGACTGGTTGCATATACATAATTGGTAGTTTCCAATACTGCCCTTGACGCTTCTAGAACCCGAAAGTACACCACAGCATCTACGCCAGCAGTGACGTTATCTTTGGTTATAATTTCTTGCTTAGGCACATCTATAGGGGTGGACCGAACGTCAACACGATCCAAAGTCTGTAATACTGGTATAACGAGTCTTAAGCCTGGCTCTCTAGTCCCGGTATATCGCCCAAGTGTCAGTACTACTCCTCGTTCGTATTGCTTAATAACTTTAATGCTTGCTAGCAAGACTACAGCTATGCCTACTAGTGTCCAGATTATTATTGATAGCGTCATTTAATTCCTCCTTTGTATTTACAATATTATATCAAAATTGTTTCAGAAAATTTGTTGAAAACGTACTTGAATACTTTGACTGTTTAGCATGGTAATCAATTGCGCTTTGAATTAACTTTTCAACTAGCTGGACACCCGACACTCCGGCTTCACGCCAATTATGGGCGTACAAACTGCCAGGCATTGGATTAATCTCGTTAAAATATACGAGCTCTTTTTTGCTATCGATTAACATATCAACTCTAGCTATGCCTTGACATTCGATTGACCTGTAAACCTGCTTCGCAACAGTAACTGCCTGCTCGTACAGTTCTTTAGGTAACTTTGCTGGAAGTTCGCTATACCCCTGAGAGCCTGTTGTATACTTTTTGCCATTACCTTTCTTGCCGCCATTTAAATACTTCGTATCGAAGTCAAATACTTCAGACTGATCAACCATTGGCCTCTCAAGGAGCCCAGTAGTCATTTCCTGGTTACCAATAATTGGTAGTGTTACCTCTATCAAGTTTGGGACGGCTTCCTCGATAATAATTTTGTTATCGTAAAATGCCGCTACCTCAATCGCGTTTTCTAGTTGCGCCTTTGTCTCTGTCCTGGTAATACCAATACTTGAACCAAGATGTGCAGGTTTAACGAAAAGAGGAAACGATAGTTTTTTTGTAACCTCATTGATGATTTCTTGCGGACTAGTCTTAAATTTATCAGCAAAGAAATATTCGTAGTTCGGAATCAAAATGTCATTAACTTGAGCAGCCTGCTTTGTCAGCACCTTATCCATTGCAATCGCACTTGCAGACATATTGCATCCGACAAATGGAATACCAGCCATCCGTAATAGCCCCATTAAACTACCGTCTTCCCCCATAGCACCATGCATTGCGGGAAATGCTACATCAATCCTTATTGCTTTTGTACGTAGTCCTTGCTGTTTAACCAAAAATCCATTGTCAAAAATGAGCTGAATTGGCTTTAGTTTATCTGTTAATACCTGTAGATCGTTTTGAAAAGTTGTAATCTTTTTAAAAGATTGGCTACTGTACCAATTACCTTTTTTTGATATATAAA
>JAGQNA010000014.1 GCA_020428315.1 Candidatus Saccharimonadota bacterium | reverse complement strand
CATGGAGCTTACGAATTAAGTTGTTCAACTTATAGTCTATTACACTTATGGTAAAGTGTCAAACCTAGATATTCGTTAGACGATTATATAAGTCTAACGCCGCACGGATAGCCTGATTCATATTGAAATACTTATATGAGGCTAACCGGCCGATAAAATAGATGTCTTGCTGTTCGAGTTTTTCGGCCTCAGCTTTGTATTTTTCGTATAGATCGCGATTGGCTTGGTTTGGTACTGGGTAGTATGGCTCGCCGCCAGCGATAGAATATTCACGCGTGATGGTGGTCACCGGAAGCTTTTCGTACTCAGGTCCAAAGAATTTTTTATGTTCGATTATGCGGGTATAAGGAAACTCTTCACCTGGGTAATTGATAACAGCATGGTCTTGGTAGCTTTGAGTCTTGTGTGTTTCGTGCTCAAACTCAATAGAGCGGTACTCAAGTTTACCAAATTTTTCACCAAAGTAAGTGTCAATTTTACCAGTGTAAAAGAGTTTTTTTGGTTCAGGTAAGTCCATGTCGTGATAGTCGCGCCCAAGGATAACTTTGATGTTCTCATGGTCGAGCATATTGCGCACCATGACAGTGTAGCCCTCTTTTGGGATACCTTCGTACTTATCACCAAAGTAGCGGTCATTGTGGTCGTAGCGTACAGGGATACGTTCCATTACAGAGGAATCGAGCTCACTCGGGTATTTGTCCCATTGCTTTTTAGTATAGTTTTTGAACATTTTTTCATAGATAATATCACTACCGATGCGTTTGAGAGCAGATTCCTCGGAGTTTTTTGGCTCGGTGATTTCTGGGTGTTGCGACTCGACCCATTCTTGGAGCTTGGCACCGTCAGTCCAGTTTTCACCGAGAACTTCGTTGTAGGTATCGATGTTGGTTGGTACGGGTACCAACTTACCTTCAACATGGCTTTTGACACGGTGCTCATATGGAATCCACTCGGTGAATCGGCTTACAAATTCCCAAGTTTCATCGTCCGAATCGTGGTAGATGTGTGCGCCGTACTTGGCCATGAGTACGCCGTGTTCGTTGACAAAGTCGTAAGTATTGCCGCCGATGTGGTCGCGCTTATCGACGACGATTACTTGCTCACCATCTTCGGCATACTTGCGAGCAACAGTAGCACCAGATATACCGGCACCGACAATGATTATAGGTTGACTCATAATGTATAAAAACTCCTCTTGCTAATGTGTGTAATTGACTACTATGTATTATGACATACTATTGTCTACGTACCCATTTGGATTTGAACTTTGCCATCTCCAGGTGTCTCGACACATATCATCAATCGATAGCTCTGTCTTCCAGCTCAAGTCTATTTTCGCTTTCTTTGGGTCTGCATAGAATTCTGGTAGGTCACCAGGGCGTCGCTCGGCAAACGAGTAGGGTATTTCTTGGCCAGTTACAGATGAGAAGGTGCCTACCAGCTCTAGCACAGAGGTGCCTCTACCTGAGCCGAGATTGTATTCGTTTACACCAGGATTGAGGTTTTGTAGGGCGGCAACATGGCCTTTTGCTAGGTCAACTACATGGATATAGTCCCGGATACAGGTGCCATCTGGCGTGTTGTAGTCGTTGCCAAAGATCGACAACTCTTTACGTTTACCGCTGGCAACTTGAGCCACAAAGGGCATAAGGTTATTTGGAACACCTCTCGGGTCTTCACCGATAAGCCCACTAGGATGGGCGCCGACAGGGTTAAAGTAGCGTAGAAGGGAGAATTCGAGCTGTGAATCAGCTGTGCCGGTATCACGCAAGATTTGTTCTATCATGTATTTAGTCTGGCCATATGGGTTTGTAATACCCTGGCCAATCGGGCTAGACTCAGAATAGGGTATCGGAGCCGAGCCGTACACTGTCGCCGAAGAGCTAAAGACGAGCTTGCGGACGTTGTGTTTTGCCATTACCTCCAGCAGTGAAAGCGTAGAGTCGATATTGGTTTTGTAATATAAAAGCGGTTTTACTACTGATTCACCGACAGCCTTTAGACCGGCGAAATGGATTACTGCATCAAATGAGTTACTCGCAAACACTTCGTCTAGCCGAGAGGTATCTTGCAGGTCAAACGCAAATAGACTCGGCTTTACGCCTGTAATCTGCCCTATACGGTCGACTGCAATCTCACTACTGTTTGATAGGTCATCTACGATAGTTACATTATGTCCAGATTCGATTAACTCTACTACGGTGTGTGAGCCTATGTAGCCAGCCCCTCCAGTAACCAATATATTCATATAAATCATTATAGCAAAATAGGGATAGTCTATTATAATCTAATACAGGTGTAAGTATTAATAGTATAGATACGAGGTTGTATGTGTGGAATAGTTGGCTATATAGGAAGTAAAAACGCGCAAGATTATCTATTGAGTGGCTTGAAGCGACTAGAGTATCGTGGCTACGACTCAGCAGGAATCGTAACTTTAAATGGTCGGCCGAGCCTACTCCGTGCTAAAGGTAAGGTAGCGAAACTATCCGAGATGATTGCTAGTCATAAGACGAGTGATAAAGTTGGTATTGGCCATACTCGTTGGGCGACACATGGTGAGCCGAGCGAGGCTAATGCTCATCCGCATCGAGCGGGCGATATTTATCTAGTTCATAACGGAATTATAGAGAATTATAAACAACTTAAACAAGAGCTCACTGAGCATCAATTCGACAGCCAAACAGATTCAGAGGTCTTGGCGGCACTAATTAACTCGTTTTATAACAACAAGACCAAGCTTGAAGATGCTGTCACTCAAGCATTACAGCTGGTTGATGGCACTTATGGTATTGCGGTAGTGTCTGACAGGGAGCAAGATAAGGTGGTGGTAGCTCGTCAGGGCAGTCCGTTGCTTATAGGGGTGGGTGATGATGAAACGTTGATAGCTAGCGATGCATCAGCTTTGATTGGTCACACTTCTGAAGCGATTTATCTAAATGATGGTGAACTGGCAGTATGTACCGCTGATAGCGTCGAACTTCGAGATCTTGCCTCTCAGCCATTATCGGCTAAGGTCGAAAAAATTGAAGTTGATATGCAGGCTATCCAAAAACAGGGCTACGATCACTTTTTACTCAAAGAGATAATGGAACAACCACAGACTTTGGCAAATACTTTGAAGGGGCGTGTTAAGGCGGACCAACATCATGCTCAACTAGGTGGTTTAAATATGACCGATGATGAATTGCGTGAGGTTAGACATGTTGTAATCATCGGCTGTGGTACAGCTTTGTATGCTGGACAGCTAGCTGCATACTATCTAGAGCGATTAGTTGATGATGTGACGATTGAAGTTCAGATTGCTTCAGAATATCGATATCGGTCGTTTAATCTACCAGAAAATAGCGTAGCACTAGTAGTCTCACAGTCGGGTGAAACTGCCGATACATTAGCTTGTTTGCGAGAAATTAAGAATCGGGGTGCACGAGTGCTTGGGGTTATCAACGCAGTTGGCTCAACTATAGCTCGTGAGGTTGATGGCGGTGTCTACGTACATGCTGGGCCAGAGATATCAGTTGCTAGTACCAAAGCCTTTACTTCGCAAGTTGCTGCAATGACTATTTTTGGCTTACAGTTGGCACGTGCTAAGGGAGCTAGTCTGATGGAGTTAGATAAATATATCGATGAACTCGAAGCATTACCCGGTGAGATAAAAGCCTTGCTTGAAAAAATTACACCTGAAGTTGAGCAGGCTGCCAATAAGTTTACTGATTACAACGATGCTTTGTATATTGGTCGTGATACCTTGTTCCCAGTTGCACTTGAGGGAGCACTAAAGCTAAAAGAGATTAGCTACATTCATGCTGAAGGGTATGCTATGGGTGAGCTGAAGCATGGTCCAATCGCACTAGTCGATGATAGCTTCTTTGAAGTAGCTTTAATCCAAGATAACTGGCTGTTTGACAAGAGTATCAGTGGTGTTCAAGAGGTTAATGCTCGAGGTGGGCATATATTAGTGGTTACAAACAGCACTGAGCCTATTGAGGCAGAAATGGTGATACGGCTTGATAGCAAACTAGATGTTTTATTGCCAATGCTGTTTAATGTTGTGTTGCAGCTGTTTGCCTATTATGTAGCAGTGTCACGTGGTACAGATGTTGACCAGCCACGCAATCTTGCCAAGAGTGTAACGGTTGAGTAATAGTATGAAAGTCGCTTTAGTCTGTGATTGGTTAACCGAGACTGGCGGGGCCGAGAAGGTTATTTTAGCCTTACACAAGATGTATCCACAGGCACCAATTTATACTTCACAGTACCGACCAAAGAGAGCAACTTGGTTTCATGATGCGAATGTAAGGACTGGCTGGTTAAATTGGCTACCAGTTCGATTGCGTCGTTTAGTTCCCTTTCTGCGGCAATGGTATTTTTCAAGACTGGATTTGTCAAACTATGATTTAGTAATTTCAATCACGGGGGCTGAAGCAAAGGCAGTTAAAACTGGTGATAATACCTTGCATGTCAGCTATATGCATGCCCCAACTCAATACTATTGGACTCTTTATGATGATTATCTTAAAAACCCTGGCTTTGGCGTACTGAACCCGATAGTTAGATTTGGATTAAAATTACTAATTAAACCATTGCGTAAGGCAGACTATGAAGGCGCCCAGCGACCCGATGTGGTAGTAGCAAACTCGAGCTATATTCAGGCAGAAATTAACAAGTACTATAAGCGAGATAGTGTAGTGATCTGGCCAGCGGTTGATGTGGCGAAGCTACGAAAAGTAACTACAAAAACTATAAAAACTAGCACCAAGAATGGTTTTATTATTTATGGGCGACAAGTCAGTTGGAAGCGAATTGATTTAGTAATCGAAGCTGTGTTACGGACAGGCGACAGCTTGGTTGTGATTGGCTATGGCCCAGAACATAATCGGCTGGTCCAGCTTGCAGGAGATAATACGAACATTAAGTTCCTGCCAAAATATCAGGGGGTTGAAGAAATTATTGAATATATCCAGTCGGCTAAAGCCTTTATTTTTCCTAGTCTTGAACCGTTTGGTATTTCGCCGGTTGAGTCGTTAGCAGTTGGCACACCTGTGATAAGTTTAAAGAAAGGTGGGGCGCTCGATATTGTTGAAACTGGTAAAAACGGTGTATTTTTTACTGAGCAGACGTCAAAAGATATAATACGAGCGATTGAAAGGTTTAAAAAGACAAAGTTTAACCCTAAGCAAGTAAGTGAAACTGCTGATAAGTTTTCAGTCCAGAGTTTTAAAAAAGAATTTGAAACATTGATTGATAAGCATCTGAAAAAGGTAGTCCAAAGTGAAGACTAGGCTTGGGCAATACTTTGCGATGCCGAGCCTATCTCTAACTATTTTTGAAAAACTATGGCTTGGTATTCCAGTTGCGGTTTGGTTTTCATTTCATCCGCTGATTAGATTCGGTCAAGATGCATCGATGTATTTTGAGCTATCTATTGCAGTAATATATTTGGTAGTTCTAGCGTTATCCGCCTTGCCAATTATTTGGAAACAGAGACTTGAGCTTATTAAATATCGCCAGGTTTGGCTGGTAGGCAGTTTCGTACTGTTGTCGACACTAGGGTTATTATGGGCGGAGAATACCTTGAGGGCTGTTTTGACAGTGGGGATCATTGGCCTATTATTTACAGTCTACCTTGCAAGCCTAGCAACGTATAATCGATTTAGTAAATTACTTCCTTCATTGGTTCGTATCTTTATTTTTAGTGCTGGAGTAATGAGTGTAGTGGCTTTTATTCAATTTCTCGCCGGAATTTGGTTGCCACGTGAACTGACTTTACTTTGTGCTGGTTGTACAGCCAATCAACTTGGTTTTCCACGACCGAACGCTTTTACTATCGAGCCACAGTTTCTAGCAAGTCTATTGTTAGCACCTGCTTTGATTTTAATTAATTTAGTTCTGACTGGTAGAAAAGTTAGATGGCAAAAGGTATTCCTTGTAGTTATCGTTTTTGGTCTATTTCTAACACTTAGTCGTGGGGCAATTTTACCGTTTGGGGTAGCTGTACTTGGATTGTTTATCCTTCATAGAAAATATTTTAGTAGGATATTCGAAGTAATAGCACTAGTATTAGTAGCATTTTTGGGCACAGTTTTACTTCAGGGATTCGCCGCAAGCGTAAACCCGATGGTCGACGAGACTTTTAGTGGTGCAATTTCAAAAACTGTCAGTCAGCTATCACTTGGGAAAATCAACCTTCCCTCTCAAAAGTCAATAAACCATTCACAAATAAAACCAAAACCACGGTTTGATGGTTATGTAGAAGAATCAACCAATGTTCGTACTAATCTAGCAGGCCTAGCTGTGGACACGTGGCTAAGTAACCCATGGCGAATTATTTTTGGCACTGGCGTCGGTGGTTCTGGTGTGGCGATGAACCAAGCATTTCCAAGTAAGATAGATACTAGGCAAATCACTCAAAACCAGTATCTCGAGATTTTATTAGAGATGGGTCTTACCGGGCTAGCTCTATTTGGGGCAATAATCATTAGTTTAATTTACAGCTTACGTAAAACCAAATGGCTGTGGTTGATACTAGCTGCCTATCTACTGCAATGGTGCTTCTTTAGCGGCTACCCAAATGCACTGCACATTTATTTGGTGCTTATAGCAACTTATGTTTACAGTAGCGCGCAAAAGAAGGATTTTCGTCGTGCATAGCGTAGTTGCTAATATACGACAGAGCCTGTACGCCAAATGCCTTGGCATTGCTGTCGTGTGGCAGGTGACGTTTACCGCCATGGGGGTATTCATAGTGAGTAATTTTCCCAAGAGCTCTGGCGTGTCATTTGACTATTGGCTAGAATCACCGCTCAGATATATGGTCAATTGGGACGGATTTGCGTATTATCATAATTTACTCGGTGGCTACACTGATACTATGAGTCAAGGAGCGGTTTTTTACCCACTTTTTTCGGTGTTGGTGTACGCTCTGCATTTCGTGACGCTAGGCCTCATTCCAGTAGTTGTTTGTGGGCTAATCATTAACACAATTGCTCTATCGATTATTATTTGGTGTTTTGTAAAGATATGCAAAATCTTGGCGATCAACTACAAGTGGGCGTTACTATTCTTCTTTACATTTGTTAGTGCTGGGTTTTTGAACTTTTTCTATACAGAGGCAGTTTTTATTGCTGGGTCGCTACTTGCGTATTACTTTGCGCTATCGAAGCAGTGGTTCAAAATGGCTTTAGTATTGGGCGTTCTAACTTCGGTGCGGCTACCGGCAATTTTGGTTATTGGCTTGTGTGGACTCGAATTTATGCGAGCACATGACTATAAAATAAAACAAATTCTTAATAAAAACCTATTTGTATTTTTACTTGCACCCACAGGTTTTATTCTCTTTGGGCTGTACCTTTATATCGTGCGTGGTGACTTTTTTGCGATGTTTAATATGTATAACGTACCGTGGACTCAATGGCCGTTTCATAAGTTTGATCCAAACATCGTAGGGACACTGTATGGCGGAGTGAACGATTTTTATGAGTCTGTGTCCTTAAGGACACGCTCATTAAGCAGTGCGTTAGTAGCTTATATATTACCGTTCTATGCACTGATTATTTTACTTGTGACTTCACTGTATGGCATTTTTAAGATAAAGAAGTGGGCGATTCCGCTCGGCGTTTTTGGGTTGGTATCATTTGTATTCTTTACGATCAACAGTAATGTTAACAGTGTCCATAGGTACGTGCTGTCTTCAATATCGGTGTTTTTGATACTGAGTTATATAGCTATGAATACTAATAAATTGGGGCGAGCGAGCTTGTTGATGTTCGCTGCTATCAATGCAATTATCATGGTTGCATTGTTCGCTGGATTTGTCTTACTCTACTTTGTTGGGTGAGGGCTTATTGCGCCCCTCGCCCGGTCAAAACCTGCCAGCCAGTTGTAAGGAGGATTTGTATGTCGAGCCCAAAACTCCAATTTTGGACATAGTAAATGTCGAGCTTGCGGCGCTGTTCCCACGGTAAGTCGCGACGGCCAGAGATTTGCGCCAAGCCCGTAACACCTGATTTAACATTTAAAATAACATGCTTTTCGTGATAGCTTTCTAACTCTTCTGGTATCAAGGCCCGTGGTCCAATCAGGCTTATATCACCTTTTAATACATTCCAGAGTTGAGGCAGTTCATCGATTGATGTTTTTCGTAAAAACATAGCCCACCTACCGTATCTCGGATCATTTTCTAGAAAGTCACCGTTATCTCGATATTTCTTAATTAGATCAGACCGACCAATTTTCTGAAAAGCTTCTTCGGGTGTTAGCCCATTCAGTTTTTGTGTAACGGTCTGGAACTTAAACAACTTAAAATGTTTATTGTTTCGTGTTAGTCTTTTCTGTGAAAAAAGTATCTTTTTAAAAACAAGAAGATTTATTAACGACACCGCTGCAATCAATGGAGATAAGATTATTAAGGCTAAGGCACTAGCCAAAATATCAAATAAACGCTTTAGAACCCTATTCCAGCCAACTAGGGCAGTTTGTTGAACGTTGAGCAACGGCGTATCACCCATGAACAGCTCAAGCTCAATTCTGTCTGGCAAACTACTTACATCACTAGGTACAAACTTAAACTCAGCATAATTTTGTAGGGCATAGTTAAATAATCGACCGTTGATAACCGGATGACTTGGAGTTGCAACTTGAATTATTATATGTGGTTTTTTATTGCGAACTGCTTTTGTAAATGAATTATGTGTTGTAAAGCGTAGACGCATATCTCCTATGACAGCTTGAAGCTTATAGCCAGATCCATGACTATTGATATTACGAACTATATCGCTTGCGACCTGATTGTCTCCAACTACAATGATTCGTTGAAGATTATTAGTTCTACGCCACCAGTACCAGCGTATAGAATAAAGAATACCTCTCGCTGTTATGAGTAGTATGATGCTAAATAGTAGGGCATAAAGTGGTACGAGCTTGGCAGGAAAGATCGGCTCGTAATAGAAGTAGTCTAAAGTAACTAGTAGGAGCATTACACCAAATGCACCTACAATAATTCGGGTTATAAGTACAAGTTTTTTTTGCGGTTGCGAATTGTAGCTACCTAATAGACTAAAGAACAGTACAATAAATGGAAGAATAGCCAGTAGCGATAAAAAATACGGCCAGGCGGCAATGTATGTAGTCTCATGAATTGGGACATTGCTTAACTTAACTCGAAAAATATAAGCCAAGCTATAAGCGGCTAGGATAGCAAAGATATCGGCAATAATCAGAAAAAAGCTGAAAGTGACAGAATTCCGTCTTCGTCTCATGTCATTTAGTTTATCACGTATCTATTATGATGACTTTAATGAATAGTTAATTTAACGTATAATAGATTGAGTATTTTATGAAAAACACACCACATTCCTCTATAGACGGGTTTATATCACGCCGACCTAGCGATAGGATCGGTGAGACACGTCACCAGCTGGGAAAAGTAAACCCAAATACCGAGCTAGCTGCCAGTAAAAAGTATAAAAAAGAGACTATATTACCAAAACCAATAAATTTACAGTCAGAGATTGATCAATCTCTACAACAGATAGATGATGAAAAGACAGAAAAGCCAAAGAAGAGAGGCTTCCTTCGTCGACGTCATAGAAAACCTAAAAAACCAATTACAAAGGCTCGAAGGATCTTACGACGAATTAAATGGGCGTTAATCATAATTATAATTGTAGCAATCGGATATTTTGGTTGGAAGTTTATAGTTACCAGTGGAAATATGTTCAATGGTAATATCATCGGTCTATTTCAACATAAGAAACTCAAACAAGATGCGAATGGCCGCACCAATATTTTAATATTTGGCACTAGTGGCTACAGTATGAATCAAGATAATGGTTGGGACGGAGCATTTCTGACGGATTCAATAATGGTAGTGTCTGTCGATCAGAGTGGTGGTAACGGCTACACTATTAGTCTGCCAAGAGATCTGTATGTTGAGCATACTTGTGCAAATACTCTTGGCACGACTTCAGGTAAATTAAACGAAACATTCTATTGTGCGTATAATGATAATAATAAAAGTGAGAAATTGGGCGCAAAGGCATTGATGAAAACAGCCAGTACTATTACTGGTTTAGATATTCAGTACTATGTGCACGCTGATTGGACAGCATTTAAGAAGAGTATTGATGCCGTTGGTGGGGTTAATATTAAAATTGAAAGCGAAGATCCTCGTGGTATTTATGATGTTGCTACTGGAATTAACTATAAAAATGGCGAAATCGTTAACCTAAACGGAGAACAAGCATTAGCACTTGCACGAGCTCGAAATTCACATGGTGGTTATGGCTTGGCAGGTGGAAACTTTGATCGTGAGAAGAATCAGCAAAAACTACTATCTGCACTACAGAAAAAAGTAGTTAGCGTTGGAACACTGACTAATCCAGTGGCTGTCAGTAATCTAATGGATGCAATGGGTGAAAATCTGAAAACAAATTTCGAAACTGATGAAATACAGGCTGTTATCGATATAACAAAAAAATCTGAAAAAATGAAAGCATTACCACTTGTAGGTCGTAAAGACGCACCTGATCTTGTAACAACGGGTATGTACAATGGTGCGAGTATCGTGCAGCCTACCGCTGGATTATTCAACTATACTGAGATTATTGCCTACATCAAGAAATCTGTATTAAGCGATCGACTCGCTAAGCTTGATGTGCTTAATGGCTCAAAGCAAGAAGGGCTAGCTAGTGAGAAGGCTAAAATACTCGAAGCTGCTGGATACAGGATTGGTAATGTCGCTAATGCGCCTAGTAAGACTGATGTTCCAGTCATAATCTATCAGATAAATGAGTCAAAACAACGAGCGGCAAAAG
The DNA here is from genome assembly GCA_020428315.1 of Candidatus Saccharimonadota bacterium. Lineage (GTDB taxonomy): Bacteria > Patescibacteriota > Saccharimonadia > Saccharimonadales > Saccharimonadaceae > JAGQNA01. The sequence continues at coordinate 7,317 of JAGQNA010000014.1, read as the reverse complement.
TATTAGCAGACAAGTATGGAGTCGAAGTCAAGATCGGAACACCCGAAGGCTATAAACCAAATAAGGGTAGCGACTTTGTGATTATTTTTAGCAAATAATCTATCTATGTTATACTTAAACAAATGTTTAAGTATAAGAAGGGATGTTATGAAGCTATTATTTAAAGAAAAAAGTATTAGACAAGGTAATGTCACAGAGTTTATTTTTGAACCTATCCAGTCAGTTACCTGGAAGGCCGGTCAATACACTCATTTTACTCTACCCCATCAAGCTGATGATAGAGGAGATGAACGGTGGTTCACGATTTCGAGTGCGCCTAGTGAGCGTGAAATACACATTACAACCCGTATTAATACCGAGCGAAGTAGTACTTTTAAGCAGGAGTTAATGAAATTACAACCAGGAGATGCTATTGAGGCAGATGAACCGAGTGGTGATTTTATACTGAGTGATACCGATAGGCATTATATATTTATAATAGGTGGAATTGGTATAACACCGATCCGATCAATACTGAAACAGCTTGATGTCGAAGGTAAAGGTATAACGGCAAAGCTACTATACGCCAATCGAGATGAGACATCGATTGCTTATAAAGATGAGCTGGAGGAACTAAGCCAGAGATATCCGAACTTTACCATAATTAATTTTATCGCAGAAAATAGAATCGATAACACAGCTATAATAGATGCCGCTAGCGACTTAAGCAACCCTCTATATTATGTATCTGGCCCAGAACCGATGGTTGAGCAATTTGAAACCACATTGACTGATATGGGGGTTGATAAAGATAACATTAAATTTGATTATTTCCCTGGCTACGAGAAAATATAATGTTATCACCTCATGAACAGCAGAATCTAAAAAAGTATACACAAAATATTGATGTCACTAATATGACCGGTGCCTTTGACGCGTTAAGCGATAAAAACCGTTGTTTAATATTTAGAGTGTTGCTAAAAGAGCCAAAAGCTACCGTTGGTCAGATTGCTGATATGTTAGAGATATCTATGCCACTCGCTTCTCAACATCTTCGTATTCTACTATTAGCAAAGCTCACAAGGCGTGAAAAGCAAGGAAAATTAGTGTATTATTCAATAAATTATGACGAGCCAATTGCTGTTGCGTTGAAACAATCAATAGAATTAATCTAAAAGGAGAATAACAATGTATAAACTTCCAGAACTAGAGTATAGATATGACGCATTGGGTGTCCATATTAGCAAGAACATTATGGAGCTTCATCATAGCAAGCATCACCAGACTTACGTAGATAAGCTTAACCTAGCGTTATCTGGCCATGCTGAGCTTACCAAGAATACCTTAGATGAATTATTAGTTGGCCTTAGCGACCTACCAGCTGAAATACAAGCAGCGGTTCGAAATCATGGTGGTGGCCACTATAATCATTCATTATTTTGGAAATTTATGACCCCACGTGGCGATGGCGAACCGTCTGGGGAATTATCAAGTGCTTTGGAACAGCGTTATGGTAGCTTCCAGGCTTTTGTAGATGAATTTGAAGCTAAGGCTCTGGGCGTATTTGGAAGCGGTTGGGTTTGGCTTCAGCCAGATCTATCAATCGTAACTACCCCAAATCAGGATACTCCAATAATGAATGGAATGAATTCTCCAATTTTAGGTCTTGATGTTTGGGAGCATGCCTATTATCTAGACTATACCTATAAACGTGCTGATTACGTAAAAGCATGGTGGAATGTTGTAGATTGGCAATTTGTTGGCAAACTTCACCAAGATAGTAAATAAATAACTCGGGTACAAAATGCACCCGAGTCTGTGAGGATTTTATTATTATTTTCTATTTGTAGATAAAAGCTCCAAAGGTGCCAGGCTGTACTGTACGTTTGTTGTAGTTGCCAGCTGTATAATTCCAGCCCATTTCAGATACTACATAGCTACCGTTACGGTTTACTTTTTCAACGTAAGCAACGTGGCCGTTTGTTACAGCTACAGAACCTGTCTTTGGCGTTGAGCCGGTGGCTTTGCCGTCTGCTTTTGCGGCACTAATCCAGCCATAGCCAGCATTTGCGTAAATTGGTACGTCTGGTCGCTTACTGTGAACATAATCAGTACACCACATGCCATTTCCGATGTAATAGCTGGTCGAATTTACTGGTGCATTACTGTAGCTCCGTGTTGTAGTAACATTTGAAGCTGGGGTGACAGTATTATACACAGTTGGAATTTGTCGTGCCTTTATTTTTTCAGACTTCGCTGGTATACGAATCCTATCACCAACATCAATTATGTCTGGATTCACAATTGATGTGTTGGCTGAAAAAAGACGTGGATAATCTGTACCATACTTTTTTGCAATCGACTGTAATGTGTCTCCTGTTTTTACTGTATATATTTTCACTTTATTTTTTTTATTTGCAGACTTTTTGTCCACTTGCTTCTCTGAGGTTTTCTCAGATTTTTTCTCCAACGCATGAGTTGGCGTTGGATTAGCAATAGCTACGCAGCTTATTGCAAACATAGCTACCGCTAGGGTAGCGATTTTACGCATTATATTCCTCCTTATACCCCTCTGTATGCGGCTGTTCAGGCCAAGATCTAATATTTCAACAAACAGAGTTCGAGTGTATCTTTTACCTCACAGTAAAAAAGACAGCGAAAACCAATATACACGAAATAAAAATCAGTGTCAAGTTTTCGTTGTCATCAAAATCTGATACGATATAGGTATGATCCAATACCTAATTTCGCAGACAGGAAAATTTAAACTACAAAGAATTAAAGAAAATTTGATAGGCTCATGGATACGTAGCGAGAAACCAAACGATGACGAAAAAACAACTTTAATTAAAATCGGAATCGATGAGGACATTCTGCATGATGCACTCGATCCACACGAAGTGCCTCGTGTCGATAGTGAAGACTCGTGGACATACTTAATTACTCGCTTACCAGATACAGATGACGAATTTAATGACTATACAACCCCAATATTATTTGCCATGAATAAAGATCATATTGTTACCGTAAGTCGTGACAGCCTAGATAGACTTTGGCAACCATTTATTGATACCAATGAAGCGCCAATTGAGAATCATGCAAAATTTTTAGTAGCTATGCTGGAAGCAATTATGCGCTTATATCAACGTCGAGTGGCAACTATAAATCGCCAAATGCGTGCTGCTACAAGTGATGTTGTGAAGTTGGGATCAAAAGATATTGCTACCTTGACTGAGTATGAGCGAAAACTAAATGATTATCTTGACGCACTAATCCCAACTAATACAGCTTTAAAACGGCTTCTGGGTGGCCGTATGATTCGATTGAGCGAAGATGACCAAGATGAAGTTGAAGACCTTTCAATCGATGTTGAGCAGGTGATAGCACGTTGTAAAAGTCTGCTGCGTACAATTACTAATTTGCGAGATAGTTACCGAGCTGTAATGGACACCAAATTGAATGAAACTATCCGTTTATTGACCGTGATCACCCTAGCGTTAACAATACCTACAATGTTAGCTGGCTTAATGGGGATGAATGTGACGTTGCCATTTGAGCACGAGTCGCCAGTAGCGTTTTGGGGTGTTGTCGGTGTGAGCTTAGCAGCAGCAGCCAGTATTAGTCTGTATTTCTTACGCAAGAAGTAATTAGCCTATTTGCTGGACGCGTTTGCCAATGTCTGTCCTGTACTGCATACCTTCAAAAGAAATATAACCTACCGCTTTGTATACTATATTGAGTGCATCATCAAGAGTTTTACCAGTTGCAGTGACTGCAAGGACTCTTCCTCCATTTGTATAATATTGCCCATCTTTTTCATAAGTTGCAGCATGAAAGATAACAACATTGTCGATTTGCTCTGCATCGGCTAGGCCTGATATCAGGTCGCCTTTATGGGAGCTTTTTGGGTATCCAGCAGATGCCAATATAACGGTTGCGGCAAATTCGTTTTTCCACTTAACATCAGATTCAGAAAGACTACCAGTTGCACAATCGTAGAGCACCTTATATAGGTCTCCTTCAAATAGTCTCATGTATACTTCACACTCTGGATCACCAAAGCGTGAATTAAATTCTAATAATTTAATGTCTGATCTAGCAATCATTAACCCAGGATATAAAGTACCAGTGAATGGCGAACCAAGGTCATTCAGTAATTTCAACGCAGGCTGAATCATAGTTTTATTTGCGGCATCAAGATGGTTTTCTGTTACCCATGGGACTGGTGCTATTACACCCATACCGCCGGTGTTTGGGCCTTTATCTCCATCGTAAATTTGTTTATGGTCTTGAGATGAAGGGAACATGACTGACTTATTTCCATCACAAAATGCATGCGTAGACACTTCTTGTCCTTTTAAGAAATCTTCGATCACTACACTGTTACCGGATTTACCGAATTCTTTGTCAATCATAATATTTTGAATTGCATCATCGATTTCCTGATTTGAGCTAGCAATAACAACCCCTTTGCCGGTTGCTAGGCCATCAGCTTTTATTACCACTGGTTTTGGACATGAATAAGCAAAATCGCGAGCTAATTTTGGATCATTGAAGGTTTCAAATTCAGCTGTTGGAATGTTTGCTTGTCGCATCAGTTGCTTTGAGAACACTTTTGAAGTTTCAATTTTTGCAGCTTCTTTCGTGGGTCCAAAAACAGCAATGTTATTTTTAATACAAGCATCGGCCAACCCTGCCTCGCTAGCAGCCTCTTGACCAATTACAACTAAGGTTACGTCGTTACTTAGTGCAAATTCTATTAGTTTGTTGATATCAGTGAAATCTATTTTTACAAGTTCCGCACTATCTTTCATGCCATCGTTTCCAGGCGCACAAAAGATTTTGTTGACACTATTTGATTTAGCTAACTGCCAACATAGTGCATGCTCACGTCCCCCACTGCCAACAACTAGGACATTATTATTCTGCATTCAAATCTCCTTTACTATTATTCCTTTGCTTCTGAATAAATGAATTTATATCATATGGTAGGTTGGACCTCTCTGACGATTGGACTCGTTCAAAAAGAGTCTGAGCAGTGTCGTTATCTTTGATTTCGACCAGATGTTCAGTAATTACAGGGCCACCATCGTAATCAACATCAACAGCGAATAAGCAATGACCAGCTTGTAGTCTGTTCTCTAATACATAAGTCTGGACTTGCTTGCCATAATAGCCTTTTGTAGCTGGAAGTAAACCAGGGTGAGTATTTAGCATATTCGCCAGATATGGTGAACGGTAGTCTGACCTGTATCCATAATAACTAACTATTTTATCGCCGACTAATTTCATATATCCCAGCAATAATACCAGATCTATTGAGTGCTTTTTAAGGTTGTCTAAAATCGTTACCTCTTCCAGGTTTGTCTGTCTGCCGGGTTGCCAATTCTCAGATATGGAGGCTGGATAGTTTTTACTACTTATATACAATGATTTAATTGATAGGGTGTAAGTTTTATTACATTCTTTAACTCTATTGAATACTCCGGCATCCTTCTTGTTTGAAATTACCAAGACAACTTCAGCATCGAGTTGGTTGTTTTGAGTAGCGTGAATCACTGCTTCGGCGGTTGTTCCAGACCCTGACGCTAGGATTGCTATTCGAGGTTTAGTCATTTCTCAGTTCAGTTATGGCTGATTGTGGAATTTCATCACGGTGATAGGTTATCTCCTCAATTCGTTTACCAATTGGTGATGGGTAATTACCGTCGAAGCATGAGGTACAAAGTTGCGAGACGGGTACTCCAGTTGCTGAAATCATTCCGTCAAATGACAGGTATCCAAGAGAATCAACTTTTAGATAATCTCTTATTTCATCAATACTCATATGTGAGGCAATTAGATCTTCTTGTTTTGGGGTGTTAATGCCATAGTAGTCAGGGAACTTAACTGGAGGCGAGCTAATCAATAAATGAATTTCCTTAACTCCAACCCTTCTGAGCATTTTAACAACTTTTTTCATGGTTGTTCCGCGTACAATTGAATCGTCAATCAGCACAATCCGTTGATCTTTCAAAAGCTCAACAATCGGATTCAATTTTAAAGTCACATCTCTCTCGCGTAAGGCTTGTGTGGGGCGAATAAATGTCCGATTGATATAGCGGTTTTTGATTAGAGCCATCTCAAGCGGTATACCGCTAGCACGTGAATAGCCAATTGCGGCGGGGACTGCTGAGTCTGGCACGGGCACTACAATATCAGCATCTACCGGAAATTCTTTAGCCAGTTGACGACCGTAGTTATCTCGTATATTGTTGACTGATTTTCCTAGTAATATACTATCTGGTCGTGCGAAATAGATTAACTCAAAAACATCAAAACGTAACTGAGGTTCAGCTAATTGATGTGAAGTAAGCCCATCTTTATCAATAATTATTAATTCACCAGGTACAATATCACGCACAAGAGATGCACCAACTAAGTCAAATGCAGCAGTTTCAGATGCAACAACCCAGCCGCCATTTTCTAACTTCCCTAAAGATAAAGGACGAACACCGTATTTATCACGAAATGCAATCAGACTGTCTTTATATAAAGCGGTAATTGAAAAGACTCCTTGTAAAACAGGAAATACGGCTTTTACAGCCTGGAAAATCGAATCACCCTTTGATAGTTGATAGTCAATCGCGGCTGTTATCATCCCAGAGTCGTTCATTCCAGTATGGTCTATATTGGCACTTTCTAAGAAGTTTTCAAGCTTGTCGGTAATTGGTAGATTACCGTTATGAGCAAGGGCAAATGCTTGGGTTGACGATATGTAGGGCTGATTGAAATTAGCATCCGTACCGCCGTTAGTTGAATAACGATTATGACCGATTGCAACCTCTCCTGGTAGGTTTTTTAGATCTTGTTCGCTGTAAACATGTGACACTAGGCCTAGGTCGGCATGACGGTGCAGCGTACCGTCATATGTTGCAATTCCGGAACCTTCTTGCCCCCGATGTTGGAGCGCCCATAAGCCGTAATGAGTCAATCGAGCTGCCTCAGGTGTGCCGTAGCAGCCAAATACCGCACACTTTTCTTTAAGCTGATCGTTAATATTTAGACCATTAGAAAACAACTGTGACTGGTGTTTCATTTTTTTCATTATATTATAAGTAAACAGATATTACTAGAGGAAAGATTGACATGTATGTATAACTTGTATAACATGTAATACATGGCATTTAAACATATATCATTAGCTGGTACCGCAACAGTTGGTCCAAAAGGTCAAGTTGTTATACCTGCAGAAGTACGAGAAAAAATGAATTTAACCCCAGGAGACAAGCTGATTGCCTTATATGTAGAAGGAAAAGAAGCGGTTGCATTTATTACTGAGGAAGCTGCTCAATCTAT
>JAGQNA010000013.1 GCA_020428315.1 Candidatus Saccharimonadota bacterium | reverse complement strand
GCTGGTTTTAATATCGTATGGGCAAACGAGTTTGATAAAAAGATTACGCCGACACTAAGGCACAATTTTCCGGATACTGTGGTCGACGACAGAAGTTTATTCGACGTTCCATCGTCAGACGTGCCGAACGCAATAGGCGTTGTTGGTGGACCACCGTGCCAGAGTTGGAGTGTTGCTGGTGCTGGACGTGGGCTAAACGATCAGCGCGGACAAGTATTTTTTGAGTATATTCGTATCATTCGCGACAAGAAGCCCTTATTTTTTCTTGCCGAGAATGTCGCTGGTATGCTTTCATCGCGACACAAAGAATCTCTGGACTTAATTTTTGAGGAATTTAACAAACTTGGTTACCATTTCAGCTACAAACTACTAAACGTCAAAGATTATGGCGTGCCGGAAGATCGCAAACGTGTTATTTTTGTTGGCTATCACAAAAAACTTGGCAAAGCATTCAAATTTCCCGAACCAGTCCCAGAAAAAGACAGAAAAGTCCTCAAAGATGCTATTTGGGATTTGAAAGATTCTGTAGTACCTGCGCTCGATAAGAACAAGACCAATGGAAAACTCAAAGTCCTCAATCACGAATACATGAATGGTGGGTTTTCAACAATATATATGTCACGTAACCGAGTTAGGAGTTGGGACGAGCCATCTTTTACTATTCAGGCAGGAGGACGCCATGCGCCTATTCACCCACAAGCACCAAAAATGGTAAAAGTTGGCGTTGATAAACAAGAATTTGTAAAAGGTAAAGAAAAGCTATATCGTCGCTTGTCGGTGAGAGAAGTGGCACGTATCCAGACATTCCCTGATGACTTTGAATTTATCTACACTGATGTTGCTGACGGCTATAAGATGATTGGTAACGCCGTGCCAGTGAAATTTGCTGAGGCAATAGCCAAGCAGATCAAAAAAGACCTCGACAACTATTACGAACGATAAGTTAAACTATTTTATCCTGATATTCTTTGATCCACGAAAAGTCTTTTTGAGCATGTTCTTCATCTCACGCTCGGCATAGCCCATAACCATCTTGTCGGCTTGCTCTTTGTTTGCAGCATATACAAATTTGAGTGGTTCATCAGTGTGATGACAATTCTCGCAGACAGTGTTCTCTATTTCACCAGTATCATCATCTTTGGTGATTGGTGCCAGGAATGTTGTGTGACATTTAGGACACCTTAGCTTGTGATTACCATTTGCGTCAGGGGTTGAGGTAAGTTTGCCAAATTCAGTCATGATTACCGTTCCCCACAGACTGGATTGTATGCCAGGCGATGCGCTTGCTCAATTAACATCCGCTGTGTCGCATTCGCTAGTAGCGTCCATACGTGGAATCCATCATTTGCAACTCTCTCCCATTGATTCATTCGATCATGACTAGGTATTCGTTGAGCAATGTTGCTAGATTCACCGACGTCAATTATTTCATGTTGGTTATTGACCAGTCGTGTAATTATGTACACACCGGATAGTGCTGGCAGAGAACTCGCATCCCTATGCGGACCAGTGAATTGGTGATTCCCTAAATTAGTTTTAGTGCTAAGTGCCATAGAAGTTACTCCTTTCGTATAGCGTTTATGATTGTGTTTCGGTCGGTTCACGCTATACTGAAAGGTGCATGGGCAACAAACTTATGCACGAATATCCCCGAAAGGCGATTTTTTCGTATGTTGTCAGGACGATTTACCCTCCTGAGTTCTCGTACCCCACTCTGTACGATTTCTGCCCATAATTATATCCTATGGTCTTGAGAAAAGTCAAGTGAAAATAGTAAAAAATGTAAAGCAGTATTGACATTCAATAGCCATAAGTCGCATAATAGAAGCATAAGCAGAATAAGATGCTTTACATATAATAACTTTTATGTTAGTATAAGCACAATGAAAGAACGGAATACAGCTATGGGTGGGCAAATAGCAGCAAACATCAATAAGGCGCGCGTGGATCGTGGGTTAACCCAGGAACAGGTTGCTAACCTTTTGGGTATTAGTCGTGCAACATACAATAGCATCGAGACTGGTAAAAGTAAGCCCAGTGTTGACGTTATTGAACGTTTGGCGGCTAGATTAAATGTGCCTATTGCTGAATTCTTTGATGAACCTCGTGATAACCCAAAGTTCAAACAAATGTATTTTTACATTTTGGAACACTTTAAAGATCACGGTGTGCCGAAAACAAAATTAGCAAAATTACTTTACCTAGCAGACTTTAGCCACTTCTACGATCTCTTGGAGCCTATGAGCGGTGTCCGCTATGTTCGTCGTGAATATGGTCCTGTGGCGGACATATTCTTTGAGATGACCGAAGATATGTATGACAAGGGTGAAATAAACATAGATATTCTTAGCGGTGGAGCAAATATGGTCATTAAGACTTCTACTTATAAGCCAGACGATTCATTATTGTCCGCCGAAGAAAAGAAAAGGCTAGATGAGATCTGCGATCTTTGGAAAGACAAACGCACCGAAGAGATTGTCAACTATACGCATGGTCAGAAACCTTGGAAGGCTTGCCTTGACGGTGAGTATATCCCATACAGCCTGATAACCCAAGAAGATCCCGACCATGTTTACACACCTGTTGCCTAAAGACTCCATTCCATTTAGTGTTGATTATTCTCAATACGCCAAGCGGCATTATCTGAAGCGGTTTCAAAAGGATAACCTTGGTAAACAGTGGACTGTAACTGAAGAAGGTATTGTTGAGGATCTGTCTCGCATAACCTATCCGGACCAGGACTTGCAACAAACTCAGCAGATAGACGAATTGTGGCAAAAAGATGATTGCTGGATTCTCAAATATGACTTTAAGATAGCTGGAAAGAAAGAGTCTACCAAAGATTCAGGTAATCGTTTGGTGGCATTTCTTGATTGCTCCAAGAAAACCATAGAAATTTTACTTATTTACGGTAAGGGCGATTTACCAAAAAATATGAAAGAAACGCAATTTATTAGAAGCACTATTTCCAGTAATTTCAAAGAAATTGCACAAATCTTTGATTTGTAATGCGTAGCATGGCGACCTATGGTCGCCTTTAGCGAAGCCCCAACGCCTCTGCCAATTTTGGCAGGCGAACCGACAGAAAAATCCGACCCTTTCAACTAAAAAGAAAACTACGGCGGGGAAAATCTCAAAAATGAATCAAGGGGCGGGATTTTCTGGCGGGGCGCAGCGGGTGCTTGTCACCCGCTAGGCGTCGGGGCTGAGCTTACAGACTTTGTTGGAAGTAGGTTCGAGCTTCGTCGTATAATTGAGCCAAGTTCGGACAATTTCCGGAAATCGGGCGCGTAAGGGCCTTTTTTTTGCTTGGCTCACTTTTTGCAACGAAGCTCGAACCTATTTCCAGCAAAATGGCTGGCCGATACAAGCCTGTGCCCGAACCAGAAAACCTCTTTGTATATTCTTGCATTTCCCCCGCTGAGATTTTTTGGGATTTGGAAAAGAGTTTTCTGGTTCGGGCCTCTCTGCGTCTTAGCGCAGAAGGATAGCTTGCACGAAAGGTGGTATAATCACTCTATGAGTGAAGTATTAGATATAGTAAATGACCAAGATGAGGTAATAGGGCAAGCGGAACGTGACGAGGTTCACCGAATTGGACTAGTGTGTCGTTTGGCGTATGTGTGCTTCTACACTGCGAATCGAGAGATTATCCTTCAAAAACGCAGCATGATAAAGAAAAACGACCCAGGAAAATTGACAACAACCGTCAGCGGTCATGTTGCGAGTGGTCAGGACTATCTCGAAGCCGCAGTTAGAGAGGCACTAGAGGAGACTGGTGTAGAGATTAAAGCGAATGACTTGACTGCTATGGGTGTCGTAAGAGCAGATTATGTTCAAGGTGATTATTTAAGCAACGCAATGCGAGGGTTATTTAGTTACCAGTTCGATGGCAATATTTCTGACCTAAAAGTAGAAGACGGTGATGGGGCTGGCTTTGTTACTCTTCCTATTGAAGAATTCGAGAAACAGCTCGACACCGAGCCTGAAAAGTTTGCTACTGTTCTCACTGACAAAGTAGGCAGAGATTTAGTTCAAAAAATCAAGAATCAGCTTGACGCATAATCCCATAAGTTATTACATTTTGTTGTATAACTTATGAAATATTCTGACGAATTTGTTTCGCAATAGCACTAAGCTCGGCTTCAGAGGATAGCTCTCTGCTTCCAGGTCTGTAGAGAAATTTTCGTGGCTCATATTCACTTATTCCTTCATCGCCCGGAGTTCTTGGAACGATGTGTAAATGGAAATGCGGCACAGATTGGCCATACTTTTCACCTTCGTTCCACGCGTAGTTAAAGCCCTCTGCGCCAAACGATTTTCGTAGAGCATCCCTTACGAGTGCTGCTAGCGCAAAGATATCAATCAACTCTTCTTCGGTCAATTCCTCCATTGTTTCAACGACTCGCTTTGGTGATACGAGAGAATGACCAGGTGTAATTGGAATATTAGACAAAAATGCCCAAGCTATTTCGTTTTCGGCGATACTGCGCTCTTTGATTTCTGGAAGTGTAGTAAAGATAGACTGTTTCTCTAGTATACCTTTATAATAGCAGACTGCCGTCTCTACCGCTCAAGAGGTAGGTGGCCCGAACCAGAAAACTCTTTTCCAAATCCCAAAAAATCTCAGCGGGGGAAATGCAAGAATATACAAAGAGGTTTTCTGGTTCGGGCACAGGCTTGTATCGGCCAGCCATTTTGCTGGAAATAGGTTCGAATTTCAGCGTACAAGGGAGCCACAATAAAACATCCGGCATTTATATCGGATGTTTTATTGTAATTTATATTAAGATACGAACCCCAGTTTTTGCTAGAGCAAAAACTGACAGGGTTCGGTGAAGCGCAGTAAAGAAAAGAAAGCACCGCAGGTATTTTCTTTTCAAGCAAGCGGAAGAGGCTTTAGTCGATATCCCTCATCCCCAGCCATATACGAGATTAGTTCGGAATTGTCGCCTTTTTGGGCGATAATTTTGTATTTAGTTCGTATTAACTTGTGGCGTATTATACTGGTAATATACAGGCTATGAATATACAAATCCTTTTTCATTCTTCTAAAACAATGCGTATTCCTGACGATAGCCGCAGACCGTTGAGTACACCTAGGTTACTGGCGCAAGCCGAGGAGTTGGTTGATGTATAGCGTAATGCTTCATTGACCGAGATTCAATCGCTGATGAAAATTTCGAACAGAAAGACCGAAGAAGTAAAGAGCTTGTATGGTGTATGGTCGACTGGCATATGTCGACAAGTGCCGGCCATCGATACATTTGTTGGAGATATCTATAGCGGTCTACAAGTACAGGCATGGTCCAGTGAAGATCGGGCATATGCGCAACAACACCTGTTAATTTTATCCGGCCTGTACGGTGGGTTGCGGGCATGCGATGGCGTCATGCCTTATCGCTTGGAAATGGGGTATAAATTGCCAAGTGGCATAAATATGTATCAGTTTTGGGGTGATACGATCGCCTCGCTGTTGCCGGATAACATTAGCTACATTGTTAATCTATCCGCGGCAGAATACACCAAGGCGTTACTACCCTACAGTAATGTATCGGTTATTGCACCAAAGTTTTTGACGGTTAGCTCCAAAACCGGCCAGCCAACATTTGTAACGGTCCATACCAAGATTGCACGTGGTGCCTTTGCGCGATGGATGGTACAGAGTCGTATTGAGGATGCATCACGACTACGAGATTTCTCAGAGCTTGGCTATCGATACAGCGCTGAACAGAGCACCTTAAAGCAGCCGGTGTTTGTGTGCGAAGAGTTTGGGGGCTTGGGATTGAGTGTGCGCCTTACGACATGACGTACCATTTTAGTCAGCAAAGATCTGCTATTATAGAAGTGTATGTCAGATAGTCCAAGCCAGCCATCACTGATAACAACCAATATGTCTAGAAAAATCATACGAGTAGCCCTATGGTTGTTACTAGGTATGTTCACTTTACCGGCCTTCATATTAGTGTTCATAGGGGGTGTATTTACCCTTACATCGTTTCAATCGCTAACCTACACTGCCGAAACAGAGGGTGTCGTTACGGCGGTCACTAAAGATCATGACCCCGACTTAGGTACAACTTGCCAGTTATCATACCAATTTACTGTTGGTGGCAATGCATACACAGGTACTTCTGATATTAGTAGCAACACCTACTGCAGCAAACAAGCTGGTAGCAAGATTCCAGTTAAATACGATCCTCAAATGCCTAGTAAAAATACGCATAGCAACGCCACGCCACTGGTTATCGGTATTGCTTTCTTGGCGATTGGACTTGTATTGGTTGTTGGTATTATCGTAGGAATAATCATGTTGATTCGTAGCTCGAAACGCGATGATCGTAATAATGACGGATTATTCAATGATGATATGCCCGCTACTGTTGCACAACTAAAACTTATCGAAAGCGGTATGCGTGACCTTGGTGAATTCTGGAAACCCCGTAAAATGACACAGGGTGAAGCTCGTGAGACTATCGATGCTATCAATAGAAAACTAGGAAAATAGCCCAAGCGAGGGGAATTCAAAATACGCTTGAAATGGCACATCTAACCCCATTATTCCTCTAATAATCACCGAGAGCCTCAACACTCTCACGGAAGCCGTCTTCCATACCGCTCGCAATCATACCATCACGGTCGGCCTGACTCATAAATGTTGAGTGCATATATACTTCTGTCGTGTTTTCATCAATTTTCTTAAAATCAATTCGCTCAATCGAAACATGGCCGCGTTCTGACATACCCAGGAATTCAAACGTCCAGATAATTCGCTCGTTGGTTGCAACTTCGTGGTAACTGCCACAGAAGTCGTATTCATTACCTTCAGGATCTTTCTCTGCTATGTGCCATGAGCCGCCAGTTTTGCCTTCGTAATGTTTAACAATCACTTCATTACCACGCATGAACCATTTAGTGAATAAATCTGGGTTAATGTGTGCTTCAAATACTTTCTCGAGTGGGGCGTTAATACGCACTAAGCCTTCGATATTTTGTTTTGAATCTTCTGGAACGGTTACTGTTAATGTTGCCATGTTAATTACTCCTTATCTTATTTTTTAATAAACCTTTATTTTTAACTAAGTTTTTATAATCCCACTGTATGGTTTGAGATTTTTGAAGCCAACGAGCAACATCTTTATTATTTATCTGTTGAACATCGGTATAAACAATGGAAGCATCTTTAAACTTACCTGAGCCGGGTTGTAAATCTGATTCATCAAAATCTGCTCCACTCCAAAACATCAGCCGTACACCGGGTTTTTGAACGCTAAAGCCAACAATTGGGTTACCATCTAAAAACCAAACAGGGTGGGCGTGCCAGATCTTATTAGTTGCTCGTGGTAAATTGTTGGATATAATATCCCTCAATTGTTCGCAGATTTCTTTATATTCACTAGCCTGTAGATCAATATATTCTGATATAGTTGCGCCTGATATTGTCATCATTCTCTCCAGTCTTACGATTTAATGCTTAACTTCACCTTTGTGATGCTCGCTAAAATCGATCATCCATTCGATACCGTATTTGTCGCGAAACATACCAAAGTACGAACCCCACGGGCTATCAGCCATCGGGACTTCAACTTCACCCCCCTCCGAAAGCCCGTTAAATAGTTTATTGGCTTCATCTTTGCTTTTAGCTCCCACTAAGATTTTACTACGATTTTCGCGTTCATTTGTTTTGCCCATAGCTTCGGGAACATCATTACCAGTTAGTACGCTCCCTTCACCAGTGGGCAGGACAATGTGCATAATTTTGCTAGCCTCGTGTTCACCAAATGGCATTTTTGGATCTGCTGGTAAATCTTTAAATCTAACAATCATTGCAAACTCTCCACCAAAAACTGATTTGTAAAAACCAAATGCCTCCTCGGCGTTACCATTAAAGTTGATACTTGGGTTGATTGTTGCCATTATTTTTCCTCCTTTAATAACGTTTCCAGCTGATTAAATCTCTCGCTCCACATCTTGGCGTACTGTTCTATGTGGCTACTAGCAATACTCAGAGAACTCGGCACAATAATCACAACTTGCTCCTTTCCACGCCGCTTTTTTATTACTAGCCCAGCACGCTCTAAAACCTTTACATGTTTAGCTATGCCTGCAAATGTCATTTTGTAGTGTTCGGCTATCTCGCCGATGCTCATCTCAATTTTGGCAACACGAGCCAAAATGTCCCTGCGTGTACTGTCGGATAGGGCAGCGAAGACTAGGTCAAGTTGTATCCTTTGTTCAACCATATAGTTTAATGATAGTCTTGGTTTATGCCCGTGTCAACGGTCGCCAAAATACAAAATTGCTACGCCAGCAAGAATATCAGTGACTATTTGATAAATAAGTGCTTACTGTATACATCAAAGTACGGCTTTTGTTGAATTTTTGCTACTATTGCAACATTAGACCCTTTGGCTACCAATATGAGACGTATCTAATATAGCCATATCAACGAATCATTGACTCAAATAGATGTTACTTCTCTCCGATACCCGTAATTAAAGGGTGTTCTTTAATGTGGTTCGTGATAAATACTGGCTCTACCTCTTGCCAGCGTTTATTATAATGATCTTCTTGTTCCGGCTGTAAGCTTTTTAGTCTACTGCGCATATTAGCAAATATGTCACGGCCTACTACTATCTTGGATACGTGCATTTCTGATGCATAATCATACTTATCATAAAAGTCCGAAAAGGCTGATTCTAGCGATCTCACCCATACATGTGCTAATTCACTCTTGAAATCTTCGTCATGAATGAGGCTTACTTGAAGCATATTGTCTACAAACTTTGCAAGCGGTATTGCAACACCCGAACGCAACGCATCTCTCTGCATACAAAGTCTAATCTGTTCGCTAGTGTAATTGTCCTCTTGCTCTTCAGTCGGATTGTCTAGTTTTCTGAATTCTTCATATGCAGCATCTATTTCATTCTGTAGCTCATCAGCTCGTTTATCTGCTACAGCTTGGTTGTCTACTTCATATCCCTCCAGGATTGCATCTAGTATCATCTGTAGTCGCTTGACCTCTGGAGCATAATATTCTGTCACTTCTTTGTAAGTCACGTTGCGGAAATGTGTTTTGTATTCACTAAACTTAGACCCATAAGCGTCTCCGAAATGTATTGATGGGTCCTGAAACTTATCAAGATCAATGCAAAACTTTGTGAGTATTGTTTCTAGAGATATATCTTCACCATCTGGCAACTTTTCCACTAAGCGACTCGCATAGTCACCCCAAGTGCTAGCCATGACACTGCTGCCGTTTTGCCATGCTTCAAAAGCGGGACCACCTTCTAGTGGGTTTGTTCTGGCAATTTGACCACTAACATATGAGTCAAGCTTTCTTCGTGGCATAATTGTTGTATTATATATTTGCTTCCTACAAATAACAAGCATAAGAAAATAATATTTAGAAGAACAGTCTTGCGATAGCAATAAACCCAATTATAGTCCAGAAAAAGTTGAGTATGACAGACTGAGTAACGCCCTTTGAAGCTGCTACTATCAACAAGCCTATGCCACCGGTGATATTGATGAGTTGAAAAATAAGCCCTTGACCATCTAGCCAGCCAAAACTGACTAGAAAGTATGCAAAAATCAAGGCAAACATTCCATACCAACCACAGAACTCAGCGAACTTACCTTGTTTAATACCTAATAAATGTTTTGTTTGCTTTTTGTTCATACAGCCCCCTATTCTAACTCATTTACTTGTATTTACTTCAGTATATTTACCTGTTATGTTCTCACTTACGTCACATGGTGGATCTGCCGTACTAGGCGACATAGTCACCAACAACTTCTGCCAGTTTGTCCTCAAAACCTCTAAACACGTGCGAAGCACCGTCTATGACAGCAATCTGTGTGTTCTCATGCTTGATTTTCTCAACTCGCTCTAGCCATTTGTCCATTGTGCCGTCAATTTCAGTAATGCCGATATCTGCCGTTCCGTAAGGAATAAGTATCGGCAAGCTTACTTTTCCAAGTAATGCGCCGTCCTCACGCTCGCCGTAAATGTCTGCTGGACTGCCGGCCTCACATAGGCCAGGATATGTTTGTGCCGAAATGGGCGTGTTATCTAGCCAACACTCTGCGCTTACTAGTTCTTGACCTTTATTTTCGGCGATCAGTTGTTTTGCTTTTGCCAAATACTGCCGATGTCTTGGGTCGGTGTTCGCCCAGCCAGCCATATCTGTCGGAGCAAGCAATATAATTTTTTCAATACCGGTAATATCTTGCATTAGCACAAAATTTATAACTTTTGTGCAGCCCAGCGAGTGTCCTTGCAGGATAAAGCGAGTTTTGCCAAGCGTTTTCAGATAGTTTATTGCGCCTTGTATGTCGTGAACGCTCTCACTAAATATCTCAAAACAACTGCCAGCGTGTTTCCAGTTGTCATTTTGGCGAAAGTCACTGATAATACCGCGCCCTCTGGTGTCTATGGTAAAAAGTGAAATGCCTTTTTCTGCGTAAGTTTGGCGCAAGTTGTCCAGAAAATAGTTCTCGTAGCCGTTGCCGGACATACCGTGAACATGGATAACGGCGATGTCGCTGGTTTCATTGTTTAGCCAACCGTGCAACTCTACATTGTCGGTGGCATTGAAACGGACAAAATCAAGGCTGGTCATTGCTTAAACTCTTGTCGATAATCGGCTTTATCGCCTCAAAAACCTTCTGGTAGCCTACCTGATTTGGGTGTAAGCCGTCAGTGTAAAGATAGTTTTTAATCCAAATGTCTTTATCGATATCAACAGTTACAAAATCTATACCTTTATCATCGCACACCTGTTTAGTTATACTATTAAACAGTGCACGCCGTTCATTTGTAAAATATGACACTTTATTGTCATTAAACGGACTTTTCTTTGGATTCACTTTGCTCTCGTCTACAAAACCGTTGCTAATAAAAATGATTTGCTGGCTATGTTGTTGCAGGCTCTCAAACAAGCGTGTTACTTTTACCTGAAAGTCCTCTGGTGCGCAGACAAAATTATCTGGCGTATTTTCTGCTTTTGCGTCATTGCCCCCAACAGAAATTAGGGTTACAATTTCACCCTCACGAGCATATTTGTCAAAAATCAAATCGGCAGTCTCGGCAACAAACTCAATCGTCGAACCTGATTTGGAAAAATTAAATACTTCATATCTTTCGCCAATGCCCTCTGTACCGTACATTTTTGAGTGAATATACGACTTAACTAAGTCGCCCCAGCCATCACTTTCTGCGCCTACACCATAGACGGTACTTGCGCCTAGTATGAAAAACTGTTTCATGACTATAATAATACCAGACTCTCGTATGTATATAAATCGCTTACGGTACATAGCAATGCTATAATAACTACATCATGCCAATTTTTTCATTTGATATCACTTCCGACTACGATAAAGCTGAGATAAACAACGTCTTCGCTCAGGTTGAAAAGGAAATTATTAATCGCTATGATTTTAAGGGAACTTCGGCGTCTATCGAGTGGCTACGTGACAAATCCGGTTTTAAAGTGACGGGTGAAAATGAATGGCAATGTGATGCAATACTAGAAATTATCCGTAAGAAGCTAGCTGTTCGTGAACAAAGTAGTAAAATATTAGACTTAACAGCAAAGCCAATAGTTCGAAATCTAAAGTATAGTCGAGAGATACCCTTTAAGAGTGGACTAAAACAAGATGATGCTAAAAAAATCATAAAACAGCTACGAGCAGAGTTACCAAAAATTAAAACTCAAATCCAAGGCGAAGAAATACGTGTTACTTCAAGTAGCAAAAACGACTTACAAAAAGCCATCCAACTACTTAAATCAAATGATTTCGATTTTCCTCTCCAGTTTGTAAATTTTCGATAGTATTTTTAGGTTACTGCAAAGCCGAGGTTAAGCGCGCAACACTTTCAAGTAGTAAATTTTTAATACTACGTTTTCGCCATTTACCATACTGCAGTTGACGCGTGTATACTAATAGTTGTTTGTGGTGTCCTGAAAGTTTCTCTGCACAAATCTTATCATATATCACAACTGTGCATTCCATATTCAATTCAAATGACCGTATATCTAAGTTACTTGAACCGACCAATGCGACAGATCCGTCAACTACCAGGAATTTTTCGTGGACTAATTGTGGCTTCTTATATAGATATATCTTAACTCCTGCCTTAATTAACTCATCATAATACGAGCGTTGAGCATTACCAACCATCCATTGGTCAATTGCTTCTGAGTTTAATATCGATACTTTAACACCCCGCTTAGCGGCCGAGATTAGTGTAATTAATAATGATTGATCTGGGACTAGATATGGATTCGTGATGTACACGGTATCTCTGGCTGAATTAAGTAAACTATTCAAAAAAAGTAAATTGTTTGAGTATTCATAGGCCGACCCGCTTGGGATTACCTGTAAGCTAATTTGACCGTCAGGCCTACTGTAGTTATCACTAAGGAAATGCTGTAGGCTTTCATTAGTCTCGCTATACCAATCCCCGATGAACACGGCAGCCTGATCGCGAACATTTGGACCAGTTGTACGAACGACCAGCTCGAGGTAGCTAATATCATCTTTTCGATGATAAGTTTTATCTATCATATTTAGTGACCCAGTGTAAGCAACTTCGCCGTCAACAACTACGATCTTGCGGTGGTTACGTAAGTCTGGACGATTATAGCTTTTGAGCGAAAAACTAAACGGTAAAATCTTTGCCCAGTTAATACCAGATTTAGACATTCTAGACTTCATCAATCTATAGTTTTTATACTTTCTTGAGCCGTAGGCATCAAACAGCACATAAACTCTAGCACCGTTTTTTATCGCCGACTCTAAAGCAGTAAAAAATTGTTCTGTGGTGTCGTCTAGAGCTAAGGTATAGAATTCAACAAAAACAAAATTTTTCGCTCGAGAGATTTTCCTCGACATATCAGAAATTATCTTGTCGTAGTCGATCAACACCTCGACTGAGTTACCAGTAGTTACTGGTAAGTTGGTTAGCGACTTAGCTAAATCAACTGACGATAGATATTGCTGTTCAATATTACCTTCAACCTGATGATCCTCGCTTTCTGCTAGCTTCCTAAAGGCATCGTTAATCACTTTCTGTTTAGCCATGCGACTTCTAGATAACTTAGTACTACCAAGTATAAAAAATAAAATTGTGCCAGTAATTGGTAAAATAAAGATTAGTAGCAACCAAGCTGTTGCAGCTGTCGGCTTGCGATTCCTTGGTATATAGATAAGTAAACCAAGTCGAACTACAAGGTCAATACCTAGCACTGCCAGTAAAACAACTATGCCTGGGTTGCTGATTGAATCCATATTTAACAGTGTATCAGAAGTTAGGAAAACTAGCTTACCTCACGGCATTGACACTAATTACTAGGTCAGTGGCCTATCTAATTCTTTGGCTGTATCGGGCCTGAGCCAGAAGTTTTGCTTTTAAAACTATCTCGAATCTCAAACAAGACAAAACCACCTATCGCTAACCCAATGGCCACGGGAAATAATCCCATAATATGCATACTCATGATACTGGACACAACTGAAAGTACTGCCGATAATAGCATCGCTAGAAACATCAAGTCCCAGCCCCATTTTTTCTGCTGCTTTAGCGGACTGACTGCCATAGCTTCTATAGCAACCATGATAAGTAGCATAGCTATATTTATCCAGATTGATACAGTTAACGTTGTACCAAGTCCAGAAGCTACTGCATACGGCAATAGATTACTGTAACTTGAAGCAATAAAGATTGCTTGTAAGGAGGTAATAATCCCCAGGATACCCAGTACAACGCCGATAATAACTAGCCACCACAAATTTTCAGCCAACCATTTGCGAATATTTGCCGGTATATGAAATGGTAGCTGCTTATACCAGCCAGCAATCGTATTTTCTAGTTTATGAATACTTTCCATAGTACACCTCCACGTATTTACTATTGATACTTAGATATTACTCTTCTGTTGTTTGTTTTACAAGCACATTACTGAACTTTGGTGAGTGGTGTATACTAAATACTGCATAATACTTTACAGGAGACTACTTATGGGGCTTGAATCAACTAATGTAAGAGATAGTGAAGGAGCAGCACTCTATATCCTACACACTGGCAGTATATTAATGCTACAAGAACTAGAGCGACTAGTAGAAGAAATCTCTAGACAGGTTAGTCATCAAATTAAACTACTAGATGTAAATAGTGAAGATGGTGAAAAAGTTCGTGACTTCTATGATATTACAGAATCATCGTTGCCGGTAGCTTTTATTGTCCGTGACGATGATACGTTAACCAGTATTTGGACCTCCGAACAGATACCAGATGCAAATACAATCGCCTTTCAGCTGCGCGAGACTAGCGCTTAAGTCTTTGATAGGCTTTTAACCGTACCAATAAGACTACATAGATACCTAGGGCCAAAAATATGTATATTACACTTTGCCAGCCAGACTGTAGAGGTAAAATCTTACCGAATACACCAGACGTAAAATTTGGCTCAACCCCAATAACACGGATATTAACTATTAGCCAGAACAGAAGCGTAACTACGCCAGACACCCAACCTACCAGCCTTGCCAGCCTACTCAACGGTATATGTAACAATGCCGGTATTGTAGCGAGCTCAAATATTACGATTAGTGCTGCAGTTAGTCTGCTCGAACTTGCGTCAAATAACTGATATTGCGATAGAATATCGGGTAACTTCTCAAACGAAAATAGCTGCGTAACTAGCATCAGCGTAAAAATAAAAGCCAGGGTTAGTGATTTAAACCTTATTATAATATCATCCGGCATATTCCCGCCTTCAGCCCTAGCAAGTTGAACTTTCATATCTCTAATTATATATTAATGTTGTACTTTTGTATGTAACACTTGCGCTTTTTTGCTAGGCAAGCTACTATTGCAAATAGCGAAAGTTACAAAACAAACACCAATGTAAACAAAGTTTCGTTCGCTCTACGATATCCACCACAACATATCTTAAATAGAAGAGGCAAGCCTCTTCTATTTTATTTGTGAGGATCAGATTTTTTACTATGTAGGTTGCGCCACTTAGCAATCTCACTATGATGACCACTAAGTAACACTTCTGGAACCTGCAGCCCTTGAAACTCCTCTGGACGGGTATACTGTGGAAACTCTAAAGTCTCACCGTCAGAAAAACTTTCAATCTCAGCACTACTCTCCCCGCCGAGTACGCCAGGTATCAGGCGAACTATGCTGTCGATAATCGTAGCAGCTGGCAACTCACCCCCAGTAAGCACATAATCACCAACTGATAGCTCAGCGTCAACCAACTCGAGTATGCGCTCGTCGTAACCCTCATAGCGTCCGCAGATAAAAATATATCCGTTGCCTGAAAGTGCATATTGCTGAGCTAAGTATTGCCGCCAACGCTTACCTCGCGGTGTCATCAGTAGTACCTTGGCAGTGGGATCAAGCTGCTTGGCATACTCAACCGCTCGCCAGAGAGGCTCGATCATCAACAGCATACCGTCACCGCCACCATAAGGCGTATCATCGACCTGGCGACGCGGGCCTAGTCCGAAGTCGCGTAGGTTAATTGTTGACAGCTCAACTAGACCGTCTTTTTGAG
This sequence comes from Candidatus Saccharimonadota bacterium, assembly GCA_020428315.1. Taxonomy (GTDB): domain Bacteria; phylum Patescibacteriota; class Saccharimonadia; order Saccharimonadales; family Saccharimonadaceae; genus JAGQNA01. The sequence goes on along the minus strand of JAGQNA010000013.1, from coordinate 3,695 downwards.
CCTTCCACATCATCGATGTCTGAAATACCCCAGCTAGCATATCGGGGAATAATGTAATTACTTGAAATTTTGTCATCTGTTACAGTATCTCATGTATTGACTTATTTGTCGATTAGTGATATATATATTAACTTTTACGAAAAATTCACTGGGGCAAAAGCGCTCCTATTTTTCGCGACGTAACCCTAAGGAAATGAAATGGATATGAAGGTCCAGGCAATTGTCATGCTGATCCTGATCATGGTCGGACTGACGATCATAGTCTTGCTTCTTATCCCCTGGCTTTCATAGGAGGTGTTTTAACGGGACGGGGGATTATTGCCCTACGAAACTATAGGAGGAAATAGCCTTTGAATAAAGCTCGCTGTCGAGTGTATCTGCGCTCCAGCTTGTAGTTCTTCAGGGGCTTTATTCAATTCAAGTATATTTTTTATTTTTCTAAACCAAAAAGCCCGCCTGAAAAGGCGGGTTTTTAGACATATAAGGCTCTCAACTCTTATTTTGTAAGGGTTGCTCGCATAGAGCTTAGTTCTCGCAGTTGTTTGAACTAATGTTTATTATATATCAAGATCATCAAGCTCTGCAAGCTCTTTTCGCGATTTTTTTGTATAATCTGACTCAGTATCCTCTACCTGGTTTTCCACAGATTCAGTATCGTCTACCCCTGTTGCTGGTGCCTGTATTTCTTCCACAACCTGGTCAGTTTTGTCGGTCGATGAAATAGTATAGTTTTCTCGGTCGTCATCATTATTAACAATCTTTAGATTGTAGCGAGCATCATTTTTAGTACCAAGTGCCCGCAGTAAGGTTCGCAAGCTCTGGGCAGTAGCTCCACGCTTTCCAATTACTCGGCCTAGATCGTCTGGATTTACAGTAAGCGATAACAAGACACCCTTTTCGTCAATAATTCGGTCTACAACAACGTCATCTGGATGTCCCACTAGTGATTTGACGATGTACTCAATAAACTGTTGGTCGATACTCTGCATAATTCCCCCTCGCCCATCGGCATTTATCTGTCTACCTAATTGTAGCATAATAAAATCCGAGTTTTACTCGGTTTTTATTATATCTTGTTAACTAGCTATCCTTCAGCAGGCTGATCGACAGACTCTGATGACGTAGCTGGCTCTTCAGCAACAGCTTCTTCTTTTGGCTGATTTTTGCGTAGTTTATCAATATTCTTAATTTGCTTTTCAAGCTTTGGTGTAGCTTTTACCCATTTAGGTAGCTTTACGTCTGTGTCTTTTAAGAGTTTCACTACTCTTGGAGTTGGCTGAGCACCGTTATTTAAATATTTTTGAGCGGCTTCAGATTGAATATTTGCCTCTTTAGTATGGGGGTTATAGGTACCAATATAGGCAATAACGCGACCGCTAGTTGGATGGCGCCAGGCTTCCTGAACTGCTATTCGATAAACTGAGTGGCCTTTTCGACCAAGTCGCTTTAAACGTATTGCGAGCATATAAAAAAATTTCCTTTACTTTTATAGATTAATAACTCACTTCTCGAGGAATTATACAGCACTAAAGTGCAATAGTCAATCTGTCCCCCGTGCACTATACTTCATATTTTTTTAGTGCTGCCCTAGCCGCTTGTTGCTGAGCTTGCTGCTTCGAGTGACCAGTACCTTTGCCCATTAATTTTTGCCCAACATAGACACCCAACGTGAACAGCTTATCATGATCTGGACCTTCTTCAGCTAAAACTCGATAATTTGGTGTTTCGCTATCAATTCGTTGACTAACCTCTTGCAAATAACTTTTTGGATCTCGCCAACTGCCTTCATTTAATATATTTTCTAGCTTTGAGCATATGTGCTTGATAATAAACTCATCAGCCTTCTGATAGCCTTTTTCTATATAGATCGCACCAATGACTGCCTCAAAGGCATTTGCAAGTATTTGCTGTTTCGCCCTGTCGGTTCCCTGCTTCTCTCCACGGCTCATTCTGATTAATGGTGCGTAGCCAAGCTTATCACCAGCTGCACCAATGCTCTCAGTTCGAACCAATGCGGCTCGCCAGCTAGTTAATATACCTTCCGGTTCAGAATAATTCTTAAATAAAAAATCGGTTACAGATAGCTCGAGTACCGCATCACCAAGAAACTCTAGCCGCTCATTATGCTCACTAGTACTTTTTTTATGTTCGTTAACATAGCTACGATGAGTCAAGGCTGTTATTAGTAGCTGTATGTCTGCGAATTCAAAGCCGAGTACCTGACGTGCAAACTCTTGATATGGAGTCACTATCATACCTGACATTATAACTTTTCCTCACGTATTCGTGTTTTCGCCTTTAGCATGAGCTTGGCTATGTCTTCGTACTCTATCTCGTCAAGTGCATCGTTAAATGAAAACCACTTAATGCCATTCATCCACTCCTCTTTTTTGATCGCGTTCGTATCACCTAGTGCTTTAACCAGGTATATTTGTGTCGTCATTAGGACCAGCTTGTCAATTCTGCGATAGCGAAAATTGATTTTGCCTAGCCAGCCAAGCATCTCAACGTCATGCAAGCCGGCTTCCTCGCCAATCTCACGCCTTGCACACTGCAAAGCTGTTTCGCCCGGCTCAATATGCCCCTTTGGGATAGTCCAACGATCTTTTGCGTCTTGGATCAGTAAGATCTCAAGCTTACCTTGTGAATTATGTCGAAAAACAATACCGCCGCTGGTCGGCTCACGTACAATTTCTTGAATTGACTGCTTTTTACTTCTATAAGGTGACTTACTTCCCGAGTCAGATTTTTCCGGATTTACTTTCATCTGAATCTCCCTCTGTAAGATTGCGGTAGGCTGTTCCAAGAACACCGTTCACAAACTTACTTGAGTTATCAGAACCAAATGATTTTGCTAATTCAACAGCCTCGTTGATAACTACTTTTGGAGGTACCGTGTCAGCACAATATAGTAGCTCGTATAGTCCGATCCTTAAAATATTGCGATCAATCCTAGCAATTTGACTAATTGGCCAGCCGGGCGCAATGGGTTGAAGGTTAGCGTCGAGCAGATTAGCTTTTTCGTTAGTACCCTTAACTAGATCTGATACGAAGGCCTTGTCTTCAATAGCTGCCTCATAGCGCGACAAGTTTCTTGATAAAATATCATCAAGCTCTAATTTACCCTCTGAGTCATTACGAAACTCAAACTCGTAAAGTGTTTGTAACGCGACTATTCGCCCTAAATGTCGGTTTGAGGCCATCTATGTTTGGTTCTTTCTGGTTGATGTTAAAAAATGTGTTATAGCTAATTATACTGTAGCTTTTTTACCGTTTTCACGCTTGGTAGTAGTAGCTTTTACTGGCGAGGTAGCATTTACCTTGCGCGCCAGCTTAAGGCGCAAATGGCTACGTCTTAGGCCAGTCTTTCGCGGACTAGTCTGCTTTTTTGGTTGTCCCATACAGCATCTCCTTCTTAGGTTGGTTACATTTCTCGAGACTATTATACAGAATTTTGACAAATCCCTCAAGGCGATTAGTATAAACTTACTAGCTTGTCTGCCCTTAGGTAAGCTTGACAACAATATTTACAATACGCCCTGGAATGTATATGATTTTCTGTGGCTCATTTCCCGCTAGTAGACTAGCGATCTTATCATGTGCTAAGGCAGTTGCAATAACATCGTCTTTTAGCATTTCTGACGGAACAGAAATCTCAGCCTTCACTTTTCCATTTACTTGGACTGCAAGGGTTA
>JAGQNA010000012.1 GCA_020428315.1 Candidatus Saccharimonadota bacterium | reverse complement strand
ACCAGGATCACCCTGTCGACCACCACGACCACGCAGCTGGTTATCAATCCGCCGACTTTCGTGACGCTCTGAACCAATCACAACTAGTCCACCAAGTTCTTTTACCCCTTCACCAAGAACAATATCTGTACCACGACCGGCAATATTTGTTGCGAGCGTTACCGCACCTTTTTCGCCAGCTTTAGCAATTATTGCTGCTTCGCGTTCATTATTTTTAGCATTTAGTATTTCATACGGAATCTTCTCTTTATCAAGCCACGCTGCGATTAGTTCATTTTTTGCAATGCTAGCACTACCAACGAGTACAGGTCGTCCAGCTTTATGATGCTCCCTAATAGACTCTGCAACTGCTTTTAGTTTTCCACGTTCAGTCTTATAGATTAGATCCTGCTTGTCTTTTCGAACGACCGGTTTATTTGGTGGAACTTGGACAACATCTAAACTATAAATCTGCTGGAACTCTTCAGCCTCTGTAAAGGCTGTACCGGTCATTCCACTTAATTTCGCGTACAATCTAAAGAAGTTCTGGAATGATACAGTTGCTAAAGTCATACTTTCTTGTAGTACAGGCACGTCCTCTTTTGCCTCAATTGCCTGGTGTAAACCTTCGTTATAGCGACGCCCTTGCATTAAACGGCCTGTATGCTCGTCAACAATTACTACTTCGCCGTCATTAGTAACAACATAATCCTTATCTCGTTTAAAAACTGTCTCGGCTTTTAACGCTTGATCCATGTGGTAGACTGTTCGAATGTTATCTGGGGTGTATAGGTTCTTTAAGCCAAGCATTTTCTGTACTTTATCAACACCTGTGTCACTGAGGGCAACACTTCTACGCTTCTCGTCAAGTATATAGTCGTCTTCTTCAAGTTTTGATGCTACTCTGGCAAACTGCTGATAACTCTCAGGGTTTTCTGCTGCTGGAGCAGAAATAATCAATGGCGTACGGGCTTCGTCAATTAAAATTGAATCAACTTCGTCTACGATCGCAAAATTTAATTGTCGCTGTCGTAGTAAATCTGCATCATCAACCATATTGTCACGTAAATAATCAAAACCAAATTCATTATTCGTTCCATAAGTAATATCAGCTTCATAAGCCTCCTTACGGGTTACGGGGCGTAATTTCCGCATACGTGGGTCCTCGTGATCTTCATTGTCATAATCTTTGTCAAAAATGAAACTAGCCTCATTGACAATAACGCCCACAGATAATCCAAGAAAATCATGTAGCTCGCCCATCCAACCTGCATCACGCTGGGCCAAGTAATCATTCACTGTAACAACATGCACGCCTTTACCCTCAAGTGCATTCAAATAGCTTGGTAGGGTAGCCATTAGCGTCTTACCTTCACCAGTCTTTAACTCGGCAACGTCTCCATCATGCAAAACCATCCCGCCGACCAACTGAACATCGAAGTGTCTCATGCCGAGTAACCGTCGACTCGCTTCCCGTACTAGAGCAAACGCATCAGGTAAAATATGGTCTAATGTTGTACCCTTATTTTCTAATAATTTCTTCAGATGGTCAGTCTGCTTTATAAGCTCAGATTTTTTCATCTTCTTATACTTATCTTCAAGCCTATTTACATCATCTACCTTTTTGTAGAGACCTTTTAAAATCCGCTTCTGCGGATCACCAAACACTTTTGTTAATACTTTATTCCTATCTAATCCAGCCATATTCCCCTCGCTGTCTGCATTTCACTAAAAACTCCCACTATTATACGCGTTTTTTTATCATTAAAAAAGAGGTGACAGCAAAATCACCTCTTTTAGTAGCACTAAGCTATATTTCTCGAGCATAACTACGCTTAAATCTACTTAGCATTGCTCTTGTTTTACCAATATGCCCCAAATGTGAGTCTTTATATTTTTTCAATTGATTCACAAGTTTTTGCTCAACTATATCAATCGCCGCAAGCATATTTACTGTTGAGTCCTTAGCAGTTAGATGCTTGTCTGGTACATTTAAAATAATCTCAGCCTCGTATTTATTACCGTGGTCACGATTGACCTGTCGTAATTTAACATCCGCCGATGCCGTTTTCCTGGCATGTCGCGGCAAGAACCTATCGAGCCTTCCAATCTTTTTCATGACATACTTCTTTGTCTGCTCATCTGGCGTATATTTTACTCCAGAAATAGTGATTGATTGAATCATAGGTACCCTCCTTTGATTGTTAGGATTGTATCTATATTATAGCACTCTAGTTACGGCTACCACAAGAGCGAGTCCAGATTGGAGTCTACGAAAAATGACGCAAGCCGCGCTTCAGTGCTTCCCGGTCGATCTCAGTCGATCCGAAATAAGCGTGTACTAAAGCTTGCCACGCAGCAAAATTACTATCATACAACTCACAAACCTTCGGTACTATATTGCCGTAACCCCGTGAATCACCGGTCGCAAGCGTTCTCCCTTCATGTAGACGAATTTTGCCCTGGGTAAGCTGGTTTAGAAACTCAGTAACAGCTTCATTGACTTTACGTAGCAGATTATGATTATCAATGCTCAATCCCGATCGGTTGCCATCTACATCCTGTGCGCTCACTGCATGAAGTAGTTCATGCTGAATCGCCTCGTAGGCACGTTCTGTACTTGGCATCTGCGGCGATGCCGGACTTCCTTCCATCTTTACTTCTACGCGAAGTGTACTTGCGGTGTAGTCACCATACGATCTATCATCGTGAAAAGTCACACCGCCAAATGCATGATCAAAAACACTAAAGCAGGCCAGCTGCAGTTTCTCGCGTGCTTGAAGCCTGGTCTCATCGGGTAGCCCAAGATTATCGATTAATGTACCTACGCCCAATTTTGCACGTGACAACTCTGCCCCAAATTGCTGCTGTTGGAACTGTTGCGACGGAACTAATCGTTCGGCTAGATACCACATAATCTCATTTGGATATTGGTCCGCAAGCTGTGCCCATATTGCACGGCAATTATCATCGGTAACATATGGATGACTTGCTATTTCGGCAGCACTACCCCGAAACTTACTTCTTAATAACCCATCCACTGCCTGAGCACTTTTACCCGCGTAGTCGTTACGTGGTAGGTACGTACGATTTAGTTCGATCAGCATATTTCTACCAGCCTGTTCTTGTGTTAGGTTCCTACTGCTACCATTGATGAACGCAGTAAATACCCGCGCCCTGTTGGCTGCAATGTCCATAAAATTAGCCATCTCTTCCTCGGATAAGCCAGAATCGTCTGATAAAGCACGCCCTCCACTCATGAGTTCGATCTGCTGCTCAGCGGTTAAGCCAGCAACATCCCTTAACCATGTCTTGCCATCTCGAAAGTTAGCTACCAACTCATCATGTTTGGTAGGGCGCAACATTTCAGTAATATAGCCATCAAGTGGATCACCTTGAGTATGTTCACCGGGCACCCTTCGCCGTACTTGTACCATCTGTATATTATAGCATAATTACTGCTATAATACAACCAGAGTGATACCCCCGACCCTCTAAAGAACTTCTCGGCCGCCAAGATATGACCGCAACACCTCAGGTATAGTTAGTGTTCCGTCTTCGTTTTGATAATTTTCGATAATGGTAATTAGTGAACGGGCCAAACTCACCACCGTACCATTAAGAGAGTGGAGCATTTCTACCCTACCATCTGCTCGCCGAACACGGATATTTAAGTTGCGTGTTTGAAAATCTGTACAGTTACTGCAGCTAGTCAACTCGCGGTACATTTCGTCTACTGGCGACCAATACTCAATGTCATATTTTTTTGCAGCTGGTGCACCTAAGTCACCGCTCGCGATATTGATAACATGGTACGGAATACCAAGGCCTTGCCAGATCTCTTCTTCGATTGCTAAGATTTTTTCGTGCATAGCCTCTGACTCTTCGGCCGTCGTAAAGGCGTACATTTCGAGCTTATTGAACTGGTGTACTCGAAATAATCCACGGGTATGCTTGCCAGCTGCACCTGCCTCACGCCGATAGCATGGGCTATAGCCTGCATACAGCAACGGAAGCTTCTTTTCGTCAATAATTTCATCGGCATGATAGCCAGTCAATGGTGCTTCAGCAGTGCCAATCATCGTCAAATCCTCGCCGTCGATAAAGTATTCATTACTCTCTTTATCTCCACGTGGTGCAAAGCCTGCACCGGCTGCCGTTCGACTATTCACCATATGGGGCACGGTCATGTACGTAAAGCCTTTTTTGATAACAAAATTAAGGGCGTATTGCGTAATAGCGTTCTCAAGAAGTGCCAGGTCACCCTTGAGATAGTAAAACTTTGTACCCGCTACCTTCGCACCACGTTCGAAATCTACCCAATCACGCTTCATGGCAAAATCTAAATGGTCAACTGCACCGGTTTTTTGTTCACCCCATTTTTTAACTTCCACGCTATCATCTTCATCACCAATTGGTACATCGCTTTTCATAATATTCGGAATCTGTTCGTGCAAGATACGGAATTTACCAGTTGTTGTACGTAAATATTCTTCTCGTTCAGCAAGCTCGATCTTAATACGTTTTCCTTCATCGATAAGCTCTTGCGTAGGCCTTCCGCCTTTCATAGCTGTAGCATTTTGATTTCGTTTCTCTCGCAGAGTATCGACCTGCTGTTGTAGCGCACGTTTTTCTTCGTCTAGCTCTATCAAGGTTGCTATCGATACGTTATAGCCTTTATCTTTAGCGTTTTGTTGTGCTTTCTCAGTATTTTCGCGTATATATCGAATATCTAGCATGCCATCATTATAACAGACTATTCTGTTCTAAGTGCTTCAATTGGATCTAGCTTTGCTGCTTTTCTAGCAGGATAGTAGCCAGCTATAATCCCAACTATCATTAGCGAAATTATCAGCACGACTGCTGGGATAAATTGAAATACTAATATATAATTTCCCTCCCCAAGTCCAATAGTTTCGGTAATCCATGGGTTTAGTAGCGTACCGACTCCCCATGCCAGCAATGCACCGATTACTCCACCTAAAAATCCGATCCAAGCTGCCTCGTACCTAAACAGTCTTGCTACATCGCGGCCACGCATGCCTAGTGCCTTCATAAGACCAATTTGCTGAGTTCGCTCAAGTACCGAAATATACTGCGTGTTAATAATTCCAAATACACTTGCGATTAAAGCCAGTACCCCGAAGCCGATTACAATACCCTGTATTAAGTTAACTATGGTAAATAAGAGCCCCTGCAAGTCCTTAGCTGTCTTGACTATCATGCCGTGCTTCTCGAGTCTATGCTTGACTGTCGCCGGATCTACACCTGGCTTCACAAGCGCCATCACTGAAATATAGCTCTGATACTGGCTTGTGCCTTTTGTCATAAAATCTGATAAGTCTCTTGCCGTATTCTCTGAAATAAATAGTGCGTTGCTAGCCGACAATGACGTAACCGATTTTTTACTAACCGCCCTCACTCGCAACTTAACATCCATTGAAATCGGTTTACTTGCCTCTTCCAGACCAGGAATACCTTTCGTGATCATTATTTCTTGTACTTGCTCCTTACTAAGCTCTTTTGACGGTCGCTCTAGATGTAGTATCACGCCAGAACCTACAAATTTCTGCTTATCTTTAATTTCTAATGTATCCAGAAACGACTCTGGTACCACCACCTCATCGTCATTAATTTGCTTACCATTTGCTGGCAGCGACCCCGCAATTACTTCTGGTCGTACTGAAGTATCAAAAGCCGTTATATCGGTAGTGTACTTCTTATTCTCTTTTTGTTCAAAAGTGACAAACCTAGCGCTAACCAAGAATGTCGGAGTTACCTTCTTAATATCCTTATCTTCTTCAATACGCTTAACGTCGCTCGCCGATAAGGCCTTAAATGTGAGTCCATTATATTCCGAAGAATTAGCTGAATATTCTCGAAGTCCGCCTGACATAGATCCGCCTTCACCAAATAGAGATTTATCCTTAACAATCATCAACGCTTGCGGATCAATATTAGAACTGATAATTTTATCAGCATACTGCCTAGAGCCTTCACCAGCTGCCAGCGCCAATGTCAGAGTGAATGACCCCACTGCGATAGCGAGACTTGTAAGTAATGTTCGAACTTTTGCCTGCTTTAAACTCCTGCCGGCTCGATTAATTACATCTATTGTTCTCATTTCCCGTCTCCAGTTTTATCAATCTTTGTCACCCTACCATCTCTAATATGTATACGCATATCACACTTTTTAGCCAAATCACTATCGTGAGTAACTATAATCAAAGTAACTTTATTCTTCTTATTCAGTTCAAACAGTAAATCTTCAATTTTATCACCAGTTGCACTATCGAGATTACCAGTTGGCTCATCAGCAAATACAATACCTGGCTCATTTACTATTGCCCTAGCTATGGCTAGCCGTTGCTTCTGTCCACCCGATAGATCTTTAGCCTTATTTTTAATCTTGTCGAATAAATCTACACTTTTTAGTGCTGTATTAATTTTTTGTTCGCGCTTGGCTCTGTCTACTTGAGCGATCTCAAGAGGTAAACTAACATTATCAGCTACGCTTTCGTTTGCCTGTACAAAAAAGCTTTGAAAAATAAAGCCGATTTCCTGAGCTCGAAAGAGGTCTACAGCCTTGTTCTTAAGCTCTAGAATATTTTGCTTATCGATAATAATCAGTCCACTATCTGGCCTATCCAGCCCACTCATAACATGCATGAGCGTACTTTTACCAGAGCCTGATTTACCGACAATCGCTACGCTAGCCCCTTTTGGTATCGAAAACGAAACATCAGTTAATGCTTGAAATTTATTACTCTTCTTACCATAGACCTTCGAAATATTCTTCACTTCAATCATAGCTATATTTTAGCATAAGTAGCATACCAGCAGCGGGAGTTAGAAATGCTACCACCCACCTCCGCCGCCGCCACCTCCGCCGCCGCCACTAGAGCCGCCGCCACTAGAGCCGCCTGTGCTAGACGAGGCTGATAGTGCACTACTAGACGTAATACTACCGATACTAGAAGAAAACATCGAAGCTGTAAATGCACCAGAACTAGAGCTGTACCAATCTGGTACATTACCAGTTTGCTCATACAGACCTCCGAGTTGCTTAGACCATTGCTTCTCCTGACCAAATAATATTGCATATGGCAAAACTTTTTCATACAATACCACCCGCTTTATTGGATTACTTATATCTTTGCCAGCTATCTCACTCACCTTTTCGGCCCCCTCTGGACTCTGTAGATATCTGAGTCGATCTTCTTCAGCTATCTTAATGTACATTTTTAAACCTGCTAAATACCTCTGCAGCTCGATACCTTTTGCAGTTGGTTTTTGTATGGTAAATGCAACGATAAATATAAATACCGATATAGACGCTATTAGTAAATTTAATATTACGATCGAGGATACGACAACCATAATTCCGAAGCCGATCAATACTTTTCGCAACATTAAATTTGGCTCACGCAGACCATATTTATCTTGTATTAGCTTAGTTAGTTTCTTCAAGTTATCCGCTACTCTCAACCGATATCCGGTATCCGCGTACAATGAATCTAGACTCAGCCTATCACCAACATTTGGTAGCCCAGCAAACATATCGGAAAATACTTCTCTCTCCTCCTCACTCAGTCCATTAACATCTTTAATGATCTCAATATCGTAGCTAGCGGGCGAGAAGAATGACTTTGCTTTTGTCTCATAAAGTTTTATATATTTTCTTACTGCAAAATCCACCATCTGTGCCGAGCCTACTCTGTTTGCGTATACAAAACTTAGTATACTTCCAGCCACAGCTAAACTAACATCCTTTGGCGGCAAATACTCAGGTACAATCGTCCCGAGACGTCTTCTCCCAGTAAATGAACTACCAACCATAATAACTATTGATGCGATAGTCGATACAAATACAGCACCTATCGCCCATGGTAGTAAAGTGTCTTTTATTTGCATTATCCTCTCAAATGGCGAGTATTTAGATTCTGCAAATGTACCCTTAGAGAAACCTATTGCTACAGACATACCCTGTCTTGGCTGGAGATTACTTGCTGTAACTTGATATCTAGGAGGGTCAGATGATATGTTTACTACTTTGCACGGAATATCAATCTTTCCTTCTCCACCCGCATAGCAAAATAATTCCGTCTGAACAGCTTTTTTAATATCAGGTGAAATTTCTAAATTGACCACAGCATTCTCTATTGGTACGCGCCAATCTAGACCTATAAGGTCCCAATAGAATTCTGCCTTACCAGTATTTTCAAAAAACCTCGTAACATCGCTCTGAGAATAGCTAATTTTATAAGTTTGAAGTCCGTGTACATAGATATCAGGGTCACCGATTCGTAATGCATCACCTTCCCAATGATAGCTTAATGGCTTGCCACTACCATCTGTTACTGACATAAGCTGTAAATTTGTTGAGTGTCGCTTATAGTCTTTAACAAAAATCTTCTCAAGACCATGATTTTGATCATAGTCTGGGAATTTAGCGGTGATCGTCTCGATTACATCAATTTTTGACCTAGATTCAGAGTCATTACTTAGTTTAATATCTACTTTATAGTCAATAATTGTAAAGTTATCAACTGCATCTGCCCTAACTGGCTGAATATATATACCGGCTAGTATTAAACCTAAAGCAAATATCTTAGTAATACCCCAAAACATATCAATCTCCTGTTTGAATATATTCTAGCATAAAGGATATCGCACTAGTCTAAAATGCTTATAATCTTACTTTAATTTAGGATACCTTGATATAATTATTCTATATGAAAAAATCTCTTCAGGTCGTTAAAGCAATCTTTAAAGCAGCTACAACACCAGTTGAAAATATTGCTATCGACAAATTAGACGATGAGTTATCTCCAAACATGAGAGCGTTGCGCCTCAGTATTCAAATCGCCGATACACTTATAGCTATGGGTGTCCCTACTGCAGATGTAGTTAGTATGTCACTCGACGTAACTGATCGCTACTGTCAAAGAAAAGTGTATTTCGATATCAGCAGCAATTTAATCACAGCTAGCCAAGACAGGGGTAATAATCGCGAACCTCTTACACTTGTCCGTCATGCTAGTACTCGTACTGTAAACAATATGACCGTACAAACCGTTCAGGACTTAGTACGGGACATTGTGCGCGGCAACACCTCATTAGAGCAAGCAGAGGAACGAATGGAATATATCAAAAAGCATCCGCGTAAGTACCCACGCTGGCTTAGTGTAACCGGCGGTGCACTAATAAGTACTGGAGCAGGTATTTTATTTGGTGCTAGCCCAATAATACTTTGCATCATGTTTATACTTGGTGCTATTGTTTCATATGCAATACGAATTCTCGCCCACAAGCGCTTCCCGATCTTTTTCACACAAATAATCTCCGCCATCACCATTACTTTAACTGCGGCATTGATTAGTTGGTTAGATACTCACGAAGTTATCCCATGGCTCAATGGTACCAATGCAACCCTAATTGTAATCGGTGGGATAATAATGCTTGTTGCTGGTCTTGCAACCGTGGCCGCAGTTCAAGACTCTATTGATGAGTTTTACGTAACTGCAAATGCCCGACTCTTAAAAGTAGCCATGATGACGATGGGAGTAGTTGCTGGCGTATTGATAGGAATGTATATCGCTAAACAGTTCTCAGTATATATCGAGCTTTATACAGCCAAGTCGATTTCTCAAGGCTACTGGTATTTAATTGGAGCAGCTGTTATTTCAGCTGGTTATGCACTTAGTACGCAGACCCATCCTTTTGGAGTAATGGTTGCCGGTATCTTAGGCACCCTTTCGATCTGGGTATATAGTCTTATCGTTGGTGATGCCCCGCTATCACTAATTATGGCAAGTGGAATCGCAGCAGCCAGTGTTGGTATCGCGGCAACTTTATTCTCTAGACTTTGGCGTACCCCTTCTAACGCTCTAATGAATGCTGGTATCGTACCGCTTGTTCCTGGTCTCACACTCTACAACGGTCTATTCCAGCTAGTTGGTAACTCAACCAATACATATTCATTTGATCAGGGTATACTCGTACTATTCAACGCGATTCTTATCGCACTTGCGATAGCTAGTGGAGTCACCTTGGGGCACCTAGTCGCTCGTCCGATTCGACGTAGTATGGTACGTGCAAGAAATTCTATAATATCATCGTAGAATATTTTTAGATTAATTGATTAAATGTTTAAATCTGGATAAATACTTCTTGTCACTTCATCGACTTCGCGCTTAAGCTGAGGAAATGGCACTCCTTCACGAGCAGTAATACCCTCCAGGCTCCAAAAAACTCGCTCGCTGTAACCAAGCCCGCAGGCAGGTGGCATACCGTATTCCAATGCCTCAACATAATCGATATCTAGCATCTGCGCTTCATCGTCGCCAGCATCACGCATAGATTGCTGTTCCTTAAACCTTTCTAGCTGATCAATCGGGTCATTTAATTCACTAAAAGCCTTGCACATTTCACTACCACCAAATACTAGATTAAACTGCTCAGATAGGCGTGTATCGTTTTTATTAACCTTAGCCAATGGTTGCATAAATATCGGCATATCAACTAAGAATACTGGACCGGCAAGTGTTTTGCGATATTTTTTCCATAATTTATCGAGGCTACGAATACGATTATCGACCTTCTCAACCTCGAGGTTTTCTTCTTTTAGCTTAGCTTGAATATCCTCAATCGATGAATCAAAAACATCTATACCGTATTGATCTTGTAGAACTTTGACAAAGCTAAGTCTTTCAAAATGTGTATCATCAGCACCAAAATCAATTTGCTGACCACTTGCCAGTATGAATTGTCGAGTACCCCACGTCTTGTCACAAACGTAACGAATCATTCGTTCAGTCAGCTGCATACCCTTTTCCCAGTCAGCGTAAGCCCAGTACCACTCCATGGCATTGTGTTCCGGCAAGTGCTCCTCGGTATAATTTTCATTCCTAAAGCGTGCACCAATATCGAAAACTTTTTCAAAACCAGCCACCAATAGACGCTTTAGAGGCAATTCATGACTAATCCTTAGATAAAAATCTTGATCCAGTGCGTCCATATGTGATACGAAAGGATTTGCGTCTGCCCCACCAGCCGTGGCTTCAAGAACGGTATTGTTTACCTCAATAAATCCTTCATTTTCCAAAAAGCTACGAGTTGCTTGCCAAAACTTACTACGTCGGATAAACCGTTGCCTTACCTCAGGGTTAGCGTTCATATCAACATATCGTCGGCGAAAACGCTCTTCTTTATTTTCAAGTTTTTCTGGTATTGGCCGCAAAGCTTTAGTCAACAAACGAAGTGTCTGTACACCAACCGACTTTTCACCAGTTTGAGTAGTAATCATCTGGCCGCTCGCCTGAATAAAATCACCAGTATCAAGTAGTTTTAGCTGCTTCATACCGAGCGTACCAGCACTAGCGTTCAATTCAGCGACTTTGTCTTTTTGTAGGTAAAGCTGAACTTCTCCACTAGCATCACGGAGCTTAATAAAAGCCAATTTGCCAAAACTACGAATCGAAATTATTCGACCTACTACCGAAACTTCCTGGCCTGCTAAATCATCAAATTTATCGATTAGGTCTTTACAGGTATGTGTACTGACACTATCGGCTGGAAATGGATCTACTCCCAGCTCTTTTAGTTGTTCTAGTTTTCGCAATCTCTCGTTTCGGTAGTCTTGAAGTGTTGCCATATCTGTTAAAAGTATATCATAGACAAACCGAGTCGACTAACTCAAGATTAGAGCTTGAATTTATATAACAATTATGTTAGTGTGTAAAAGAACTTAGCTTAATATAAAAACAATAGGTAAAAAATGACAAACACACTCACGCACGATCTAGAACCCCAAGATGTGGCTGATGTTGGTGAGGAATTGTCAGGCATTATTCGAGAAATTAACAATGGCGGTAAAATTGATGAAGAGCTAGTACACCGACTAGCTGAGGCTGCCTGGAGATTATTGGAATATTGCGAACAATTAGATATACCCCTGACCGAGCAGAATATGTACGGTATCGGGTATGCTTTTGACAAAACTGGTGATAAAAAACCAGCAGAGAAGGTTTTAGGTAAAAGTGATTTAGCACCGTCAAATTCGCTTGCCACTATCGCCCTTTCGTACGCGCTTAATAATAACCTGCCGTTTAATGAATCGCTAGAAGTGGTAAGTGAAACAACCGAGCAGGCAAGGTCTAGCTCTACTTCAGGCCATAATCTAGGGCCTGAATATGACTGGCTATTCGATGAATCTATAGAAAGATGGATAACTATACGAACTTATCCCAATACACCGGAGGCTTGGGATTACTTTGCGAAGCATGTTCGCTCAAGAAACCTAAAGAGAAATAATCTCATAAGTGATGACACCCCTCGGCGTCGCTACCTCGGCGGTATCGCCAACTTTCTTGCCCATAAGCGCTAGCCCAATAGGTGATTCACTAGAAACTTTACCTTCAATCGGGTTCGCCTCTACTGGCCCAACTATGTGATAAACTACAGTTTTATTGGTAGATTTCAATTCTACTTTACTCCCTAACCCGATAGTTGATGCCTTTGAGTGCTTGATGATTTCGGCATTAGCTAAGATATCTTCAATTTCAGCTATTCGACTCTCGACCAACCCCTGCTCTTCACGTGCTGAATCATATTCAGCATTTTCAGATAAGTCACCGTAGTCACGTGCATCGGCAATCTTATCGGCTATTACGCCCCTCTTGTCCTTTAAGCCATCAAGCTCGGTTTCAAGTGTTTTTTTACCGTCTAGAGTTATTTGGTACTGCTTTTTCATAATAACCTCCTATCTATTGTCAAAGTGGTGCTAGGAGCACCACTTACTATCATCGCAAATCTTAACTGTAAACCCTCGCAGAAGACTAACTGTTTACACTTATTTTTAGTGTATCAATTAGTTGTTCAGCCGTCAAGTTTTTAGTTTCACCAGATTTTCTATCTACTAGCTCGTACTCGCCAGCTTCTACTCCTCTATCACTAACGGTGAGCCTGTACGGTATCCCCATAAGCTCTGCATCAGCAAACTTCTTACCTGGTCGTTCATCTCGGTCATCATAAAGTACTTCTATCCCTGCTTGTGTTAGTTCTGTATATAACCTATCGGCTACCTCAGATCCCTTTTCGCCAATACTCACTAGGTAGACGCTATATGGTGCGATGCTCTTATCCCAGATTAAGCCCTTATCATCAGAAAAGTCTTCCGCCAATACGCCCATAACCCTACTAACGCCGATACCATAGCAACCCATAATAATTGACTGCTTCTTACCAGATTGATCTGAGTAGTATACTCCAAGCGCGTCAGTATACTTTGTTTCAAGTGGGAATATATTACCGACCTCAACTCCACGTACTACCTCATACACCTTACCCGTTTCAGGGTGAATATCCCCTAATTTAGCTTGTTTAATGTCATAAAATTTTTCTGGCCTTGCCAAGTCTACATCCCAGTTGACATTAATATTATGGTAATCTGTTCTATTAGCACCGAGCTCAAAATTCACTAACGGCTCTACACTATCATCGATGATTATATCTACTTCATCTGGTAAATTAATTAATCCCGCATAGCCAACCTCTGCACCAGTCGCCTCTCGAATTGACACCTCGTCTGCTAGCTCAATCTTCTTTACACCAGTAGCAAGTCGTAACTTGATTTCGTTAACATCATAATCACCACGAACTGCAACTGCAGTTAGTTTGTCATCAAGCCTATATAGCATCGTTTTGACAGTCCTCTCTATTGGCACACCAAGCATCTCAGCTAGCTTACCGACACCTTTTACACCTGGAGTATGCTGCTCTGTCATAGCAATTCTATCTGCTGGCTGAATATGTTCCGGAGCTAATGACGAGGCAACTTCTTCGTTAATATAAATATCTGTGTCCGGTACATGGAACAATGTGTCTTCGCCAATCGATGAAATCATCTGAAACTCATCACTATAGCGACTTGTAAAAATACCACCGTCAGCCTTAACTCGAAACGTAATATCACCTATTCCTAGGCGCTCGTAAACTCGATGATATGCAGCTGCAATTTTTTCGTATATTTCGTCATGTTCGGCCTGGTTTTTAGCCAACGTATACATATCCTTCATAACGAATTCTCGTCCACGCAATAGCCCGCTCTTGGCTCGTTTTTCATTCCTAAATTTACTCTGTATTTGATAAATACTAATCGGTAAATCTTTATAGCTAGATACATAGCTTGCCATCATATCAACAATCGGCTCTTCATGAGTTAGCCCAATTCCAACCTCACTACCACTGACCAGTTTTGACTTAAACCAGTTATCTACCTTTCTATCATCCCAGCGATCAGTCTTTTCCCAAAGTTCACGCGGCTGCAAAACTGTCATCATAACCTCATTGCCGCCAGCCGCATCCATTTCTTCGCGAATAATTTGTTTTATTTTTTCGAGTACCCTCAACCCAAGAGTGGTATAAACATACACTCCAGCCATTTCTTTATGAATATAGCCTGCCCGTATTAGTAGTTGAGCATTTTTTGCTACCTCATCGGTAGGTGCTTCTTTTAGAGTCTTAATAAATAACTTTGACCTACGCATTTAATCTCCAGATTTTCAAATTTAATATATTGAATAAAGTTAATCTAATACATACCGCAAAGCGGAATAAGAGTAGAGACTTGAATATATCCAGCTATCATTGTAAATCTATTATATCAGAAAAAATATGCATACAGTGCCATAAACGCAACTGTATTCTTTACCATATGAAGCACTATTCCTGCCCAGATACTGCCTGTTATTTCTCGAAGGCCGCATAAAACAACACTAAGTGCAAATACATCAATTGCTACGTTCCACTGCCCATGTACAGCTCCAAAACAAACACTTACAAATAAGGTTGCCGCAACCACGCCAACATAGCCCTTGACCTTGCCATACAGATACCCACGAAACAGTGTTTCCTCAGCGAATGGAGCAATAAATACTAAAAGAACAAATGCAATAAATGCATTCATACCACTTCCAACTGAGAGCAGGCCAAGATCCTGAGTCTGACTAGGATTGAACCAGGGAATAAACTGAATAGCTAGCACTGTAATAATTGTTGAAGCAATAATATAAGGAATAAACCCTAGTGGTCCATATAGTAAATCGGACCATGACATCACTCTCTGAAGACCCAGCTGCTTTAAGTCTACTCTTTTGACTTTAACCATCGCAGGAACAAAGATTGTTATCGCTAGTGTCATGACATATATTAATGTCGCTCCCACTATCGCTTTAGTTTCGTTCCTCAAGTTTGAATAATCAAGCAGCCCTAATAGTTTAAGTATATCGAGCACTATCACTGCTAGAATCGATTGTACTAGGTAGTACACCACCATAGTCCATGCGATAACACTTAGAGCTAATAAAATATTTCTAAAAAATTTACGTGCATTAAATTTTCGCTTACTATGGTGCTTACTTAAAGAATTTTCCAATATCTACCACCGTTATTAAAATTATTAGGGACATCAACACGATAAAACCAATAGCCTGAATCTTTTCTTCTCGCTCCTTAGTCAACTCTTTCTTGCGGAGTTTATAAACTGTCATAGTAAACCATCTACCACCATCTAGCGCAGGTATCGGGAGGAAATTCATCACGGCTAAACTTAGAGAAATAACCGCACTAAGTAATATTAACGGCTTTAGCCCTGCCTCGACAAAACTAGGGAAAATTACACCCAAGATACCAACTGGGCCAGATACGCTCTGACTTACTTTTGAAAGTTTCTTATCACCTTCATGCTGAATAGCAGAGTCAAAGCTAAATAATTTCTGACCTGCTCCAACTACCGTATCAACTATAACTTGACCGAGACCTTTCAGTGTTTCCCAGGTTAATTGTACTGTAATCCCCACTCCAACAACTGGCGCGCTCCATCCACTTTTTAGCTCTGATCTTCCAAAAGTTTTAACGCCCATATAACCTGTATTCCCAGCCTCCTTATTGAGCGTTAAATTTATAGTTTTTTTAATTTCTTTTCGCTTATAGGTTACTGCAACTGTTTGCCCTCTTAGCTGTGTAGTTGCATTATTAAGCTCCGCAGTAATCACAGGAGTCTTGTCGTTAATAGATACAAGTACATCCCCTTTCTTAAGGCCAACTTTTTCTGCCGGAGAGCCCTCAATTACATCTACAATGGTCAGTGGCTGTAGTACGACCTCCCTAGTGTCACCCATTGCAAATTGGTTCGGTAGTAGCTTTGGCATACCTACAAATGCCAGGGCAGTAAATAATATAACTGCTACGAGCCAGTTCATAGCAACACCCGCTAGTAAAATTTTAGTTTTAGCCCAGTAGTTAGCTGCGCCATAATCACCTTTTTTGTCAGCAGCATCATGCTCGCCCTGCAGTCGTACAAAACCACCAAGAGGTAACCAGTTTAAACTATACTCAACATTCTTACCGAGTAAACTACTTTTGACTTTTTTTGACCAAGCTTTTGGTGGAAAACCAACCCCGAACTCTTCTACCTTTACGCCATTTCTCTTTGCAACAATAGCGTGGCCAAGCTCGTGCACTACGACTAGCAGTACCAGAACAATCAGTCCCACAACAACACCTAGTAAAATTCCCATTAACTCCCTCTCTTTTATCTATATCTATTGTGTCACAAAATATTCAATTTTTTAAGGGTAACCTACTTATAGTTACGTCCGTCAAACATTTCGCTTACAGAGCCACCGTCATTAATCCTTGCGATCGCATTTGCAATAAGTCCGTGAATTGAAACGATCTCAAAACGGTCTCCCAATATTTCCTTTGCACGCTTATTGTCGATGCTATTTGTCACAATCATTTTATCAATAGCCGACGATTCCAGACGTTCAATTGCTGGATCGGACAGTATTCCGTGAGTAGTAGCAACAAGAATTTTACCTGTGCCTGCCTTCTGCAACACCTCCGCAGCACTTACTAGCGTACCTGCGGTATCAACCATATCATCAATAATGATAGCCGTCTTACCTTCTACTCCCTCGATAGCGTGATCACGAGTAATCTCATCACCTCTTCGAACTTTTGGTATATGCAAAGCAGGAATACCAAGTGCAAGCGCATAATCTTCTGCAGTTTTTACACCCCCTGCGTCCGGAGCAACTACGACATACTGGTCATTAGGATTTTGACTAATTATTTTCTTTAACGCCTTCTGCAACTCTGGTTCAGCAGTGAGATGGTCAAATGGTCCGTTAAAAACTGCCTGCATTTGCGATGTGTGCATATCAATACTCACCAACCGATCAGCGCCAGCGCTTTGAAACGCACGTATGATCGCTGCTGCAGAGATCGGCTCACGACCACGTGCTTTTCGATCTTGACGACCATACGCTAAATAAGGTAGAACTACTGTTATTTCACTTGCCGATGCACGTTTAGCCGCATCAATTAAGAGCATAGTCTCTACTACAGACTCATCTACATTGTATCCGTTTCTCTCTGCCATACTCTGTATAATAAAGACTTTATCGCCACGTACAGACTTGCCTATCCTCACATACTGTTCGGTGTTAGCAAATCTTTTTGATTCATTTGACACAAGCTCAACATTTAGCTCTTGAGCTATCTTTTCCGCCAATTCAGGATAAATACTTCCTGATATTATTTTTAACCCATCGTCCATAATACTATCTTTATCCTCCAAACCTTCTGATCCGTCGACTATATTCTTTCAGTATATCTGTAACATCGTCTTTTGTCATCTCGGGCCAGTACTTATCAAGAAACATCAGTTCACTATATGCCGATCGCCACAGCATGAAATCACTAAGTCTCTGCTCGCCACTAGTACGTACTATCAAATCGCATGCTGGAATCTCCGGGTGGTCCATTGCCGCAGATACTGATTCTAGGTTGATTTTATCTGCTTGAATGCCCTGTACTACTAATCGACGAGTTGCTCGAACAATCTCTTCTTGTCCGCCATAGTTAAAGCACATTACTAACGTAGCTCTAGTCCCGTCCCTGCTTTGCTGCTCGGCTAGTCTACCCATCTCTTGTATGTCATCAGGAATATTGTCCTCAGCACCCATAATCACCAACCTAAAGCCTTCTTTTGTAAGTTGCTTTATATCCGTCTTGTATAGTCTTCGAATTAGACGCATTATGCCACGTACTTCGCCTTCGGCACGTGCCCAATTTTGTGTTGAAAATGTATAAAATGAAATATATTTTACACCGGCATTTGCCGTAGCTTCAATAACATCCTTTAATGCGTTGTAACCTGCCAGATGTCCTTCATAAGTAGGGAGACCGTGTTTTTTTGCCCATCGACGATTACCGTCAAGTATGTAACCAATATGCTGAGGAGGTTTATCTGAATCTATCATTTGTCTCTTTCTACACTAAACTTTACCATATCTTGGAGAACACTTTTGACCTGAGCGCCCCAAGAGTGTGCAGAGCTGGCTACAGATGACGCCTTGGCTACACAGTTATCAGCAAAATTCATTGCTTCTTTTTCCGCGTGCGTGTCTATTAATATAGCTTTAATCTCCTCCAGATCTTGCTTATCTGCTCTATCATTACTCAATATTGATACTATTTTCTCACGCTGATCGTCACTAGCCACTTTTAATGCTTCATGAACCATATAGGTGTATTTACCTTCACGTATATCATCTAGGTTTGACTTACCTGTTTTTTGTACATCTCCAAAAATTCCCAACCAGTCATCTCTTAACTGGAATGCTACGCCGGCAGGAATACCATACTTTTCGGAGTCTTTCATTGCCAAGCTAGGATCCCGATCAGCTAATAATAGAGCGCTTTCGATTGGGTTGACAAAGCTATAGTAGCTACTTTTTTGTTCATATTTTCTTAGTAGATCATTGTCAGATATATCCTTATAATTTTTAATTGACATTTTCATATCATCGATCTGCCCCAGTTCCGTTATTGCAATATGCCGTTGCATAACTTGGCTTGCACGTAACACATTTTCTGCCGGTAAGTCGATGTCGTGCATTGTGATTACTGCAATGTGCTGCACCAGCAGACCCGTCAACAAAGCAATCATCTCAGCATCCCGACGACTACCTAAGCTCATGTCAGTTGCATACAACTCGTGTACGGTTGATAGACCCCTTCTAATAACTGATTGATCCATGACGTCGTCTACGATTAACAAATAGTTCTGCATTAGTTCGATTACAGCCCCAGCCTTCAGCCCTTCTTGAGTAAAATGAGCACTCACGGAAGAATCATAAATATACGCGCATAACGAACCCCGAATACGCTTGCTTGGCCTCGTAGAATATTCAAGTATCTGGTCAAGACACTTTTCTGAAACTTCAGACT
>JAGQNA010000011.1 GCA_020428315.1 Candidatus Saccharimonadota bacterium | reverse complement strand
ATTTCTACAAAGTCAGCAACTGCAATATTATTTTCTCTGAGACTAATTTTCTGAAGATATTTGTCTTGAATCATACGGACAGAGGCTGGAGCAGGGTGGACTGGAGTTGTTTTAGCTATTTGCTCAAGTGCATCAGTGTTTAAATGCTCAATCTCAATCGTTATAACATCAACCGCATCGGCAAGCTCTTTTAGGGCCTGGGAATCATACAAATCCCCGGCTATTCGTCTAGCGCCGACCTGCTCAGCAGGACAGTTTTCATTCGAGTCGAGTACTACCACTTCGAAACCTAGCGGTTTTGCTGCTAGAGTTAGCATACGACCAAGCTGTCCTCCTCCAACAATACCGATAGTCTTTAGGTTGTCCATAGTGGTATTCTATAACTTACTAAGGAAATCGGCAAATATATAATTTCAATTAATCTGAAAACCTTGCACCTGACATAGGCCATGTAGATTTGGAAACCAAATCAGTAATAGCACGGAGGGCTTGCTAATTTACCGTTTTCGGGCCAAAATATAATTATGACGATTGAATCGACAGATTTAAAGTTGCCTGGGCAGGTTAAAAAATATACTGGCAAGGTGAGAGATGTTTACATATTAGACGACGGACGGGCTGTATTAGTTGCAACTGATCGCTTATCGGCTTTTGATGTTGTGCTTTCGCAGCAAATACCCTATAAAGGTCAGGTGCTAAACCAGTTATCTGCCTATTTTCTACAGGCAACCAATGATCTGGTACCAAATTGGTTGACTACAGTACCCGATCCAAATGTAAGTATTGGCAAAAATGCTAAGCCATTCCCAATCGAGGTCGTAGTCCGCGGTGTGTTAACGGGTAGTGCTTGGCGTAAGTATCAGTCTGGCGACAGGAATATGTGCGGCAATATATTACCAGATGGAATGAGCGAATACCAAGCTTTTGACCAGCCAAAAATTACGCCAACCACCAAAGCAATGGCTGGTCATGATGAAGATACGACTGCACAGCAGATCGTTGACAGCGGTGTTGCTACCAAGCAGCAGTGGCAGCAGATTGTTGACTATGCCCAAGTATTGTTCGCACGTGGGCAGGCTATGGCTGCTGAGCGTGGCCTGGTGCTAGCTGATACAAAATATGAGTTTGGCCAATACGAAGACGGTACGATTATCATTATTGACGAAATCCATACTCCAGACTCATCGCGCTATCTATATAAGCAGAGCTACGACAACTATTTAGCAGGCAAGCAGACTAGTGAACCGCAACAGCTTAGTAAGGAATTTGTTCGAAAATGGCTGATGGAGCAAGGTTTTTCTGGGCAAGATGGGGTTAAGCCACCAATTTTTACAGAAGAATTCATTAAAGAAATTTCGACAAAATACATTGAGTTGTATGAGTTATTGACTGGTGAAGTATTCTCACCAGATACAGCACCTGACCCATTAAAGAGAATTGAAACAAATTTAATAAGTTATATTAAGGAGAATTCATGAAGCAAATTGCTGAGATAGTTTTACCAGAAGTAACCGATGACCGGTTTGGTGCGGTTGACCCATTAGATGGCCGATATTTCGACCCTGAGATTGCCCAATATCTGTCGGAGCGAACTCGTATTGCCTATCAGGCCTATATGGAAGGTGCGTTGGCGCAGGCTTTAGCCAGTGAAGCAGTCTGCTCGCAGGCTATTGCTGACGAAATCCAAGCTGCGGCAGTTAACGTACGGGCTGAAGATATTGCTGAGCACGAAAAAGTTACTCGTCACGATGTCAAGGCTGTAGTAAATGGTATTAAAGATCTAATCTCAGATGAGGCTAAGCCGTTTGTCCATTTTGGTGCCACCTCATATGATATTGTCGCCTCAGCTAGTGCTCTGCAGTTCCGGGACACTCTACATAAACTGATTATCCCCAGGCTAGATATTTTACAGAAGGTACTACTAGATTTGACTGAGCAGTATGCTGATACAACCCAGATTGGTCGAACTCATGGTCAGCATGCAGTACCAATTACTTTCGGTTTTGCGATGGCAGAATATGTCGAGCGATTGGGCGTTAATATCGAGTCATTACGATCTCTCGCTAGTGAGCTAAGAGGTAA
This sequence comes from Candidatus Saccharimonadota bacterium, assembly GCA_020428315.1. Lineage (GTDB taxonomy): Bacteria > Patescibacteriota > Saccharimonadia > Saccharimonadales > Saccharimonadaceae > JAGQNA01. Next base: position 19,776 of record JAGQNA010000011.1, on the reverse strand, counting down.
GTTTTCTGGTGCCGTCGGTGCCTACAATGCCTTAAGTGTATTTGTGTCAGATCCTATTGAGTTTGAGGATAAGGTTCTAGGTTCTGTTGGACTTAAGCCTGCACCATATTCAACGCAAGTTGTTCCACCCGAATATTTAATTCGTATTGTCGATGAGCTTGTTATTAGTGCTGGAATTATGGCTAACCTATCTCACGATATGCGCCATTTACAGCGAACTGAGATTGGTGAAGTCCGTGAGAAGTTTGAAAAAGGACAGACTGGTAGTAGTACAATGGCTCACAAGAAAAATCCTTGGAATTTTGAGAACGTAATTAGTATGAGCAAGCAAGTTACTGCCCAGATAATTAATGCTAATCTAAACTTATCAAGCGAACATCAACGTGATCTAACCGATTCAGCATCTGTACGATTTTATACCGTTGCGTTTGCGAGCGTCGGCTCAATGGCAGCTCGATTAGCAAATGTGATGAGTAAAATTGAAGTCGATGAAGAGGCTATGCAAAAAAATCTAATAATGACTGGTGGCGCAATCGCTGCCGAGCCACTGTACTTACTGCTTGAAAAACATGGTCATACTGCAGCCCACGAAGCTGCAAAAGAGATTGCACATATGGCGCTAGAAAAAAAACTATCTTTGGCTGAAGTTGCCAAGACGGATAGCCAGATAGGTGACTACTGGGCAAAGTTTACTGATACAGAGAAACAACTAATTATCTCTCCAGAATTGACATACACCGGTGCAGCAGCTAAGAAAGCACGTAAAATTATCCAGTTTTGGCGAAGTAGATAGAGTTAAGCTAGTTTATCAATAGCTAGGCCAATACTGTATGTTGCTAGCATAGCAAGTATGCCACCGATTAAGATTCTGAGCATGGCACGTCCTGGGTGTGCATTACCAGCTTTTGCACTAAAATAGCCGGTTAGTAATAGAGCGAATACTACAGCTATAACTGTATTTACAAGCAAAAGATTTGTTGTCGATACAATTACTGCAAGTAATGGGATAGTACCACCTGCGCTAAAGGTAAAAAATGATATTATTGCCGCTTGAGAAGGGCTTGTGTACTCGCCATCGAAGTGTTCGATAGACATCTCGGCATCTTTTTGGCTTGCGACTGATACGTATTCGCCTACCGCCATTGAAAAAGCGCCTGCTGCAATTGCTGCGAAGCCTGCAATTAGTATTGTATGTTTACTGACGCCAGCACCTGTTACTCCCAGGATAAGACTTGCAGTTGAAATGATACCGTCATTTGCTCCTAAGACCGCGGCGCGTAATTTGTTTAAGCCTTTAGCGGAAATGTCTACTGGATGCTTCACCCTATTAGTATATAATATAAGTTGTATGTTTAATACATTAATCATTCCGTTTTTAGCAGATACTCTACTTATAGTATTAGTGATAGTTGCAACATGCTTGTTGCTGTTTTTTCCTGCAAAACCTAGATTGCAGGCTTATTCGCGAGTATTGATTGCTGGATTAACTACCTATCTAATTGCTAAATTATTAGGTAGCGTGTTTCAGCCTGAGGATCTACGACCGTTCGAAAAGCTCGGTGTTGAAGCAGGAGCTTCATATCTAAAAAATCCTGGCTTTCCAAGCGACCATATGCTATTAGCAGTGTCATTAGTATATGCAGTTTGGTTTGAAACAAGTAGAAAAAACTGGACGATAGCCTTAGCTGTTATGGCGGTATTGGTTGGCCTCGGTAGAGTTTTGGCACTGGTTCATACCCCTCTTGATGTGGTTGGTGCTACTGTGATTGCTACGGTCGGCGCAATTTGGTATTTGCAACAACCAACAACGCATGCGCTAAAGAAAAGTCGTACAATTAGCAAAAAAAGTGTATAATACAAAAAATATAGCAAGGAGGTAGCATGGCGTCATCGAGAGTTGTGGATCAGCCTAGCCCCATAATGTTTAATATGAGGCTGACAGAATTGTTGAAGGTGGTTGGAATCGGTGCCACTATAGGACTTATCAGCTATCTAATATTTGTAATATTGGACAAGTATGTTTTTACTCCTTCGCTCTGTGGAACTTCGGGTCTTGAACAAAGGTGTGCAAATAAAGAATCATTTGCAAGCAGTATAGCCTTAGTTATTGGGGCGTTTGGTGGACTATTTGCGCTTGTCCAGCAGCGCGTGTATCGGCCACTACTAATAGTGATACTTACTACTTTATCGTTATGGAATGTGCCACTAATTGCGTCTGGTGCCTCATCGCTGGTGTGGGTCGTTGCTTTGATAGTAATTTTATTTGGATTAGCATATGGCGCGTTTACTTGGCTAGTTCAGGTTAGAAATCTATATCTTGCAGCTACTCTTGGAATAGTTCTATTGATTGTTTTAAGACTAGTGTTTTCGTCCTGACATCAGAATAATACTATATACTTGTAGTATGGAAATGTTATCTATAGTCATTGTATTAGTATTGGTCGTTGGTTTTACTATCGTAATATTAATCATGAATCAGCGGATGAACGAATTAAAGAGTAATAGCGCAGTTGAACTCATTAAATCAGATGTGGTAGAGCTCGCACATAGTATGCAGAGCTTACAGAAGGATCTGGGCGAAAGGCTAGACAGAAGCAGTAGTAATGTTGCTCACAGCGTACAAAAACAACTTGGAGAGAGTAGTCGTTTAATAGCGGATGTTACTCAACGTCTGACTAAACTTGACGAGACCAATCGTAGAGTTGTAGACGTAGCCGACGAGCTAAAGACCCTCCAGAATGTGCTTGCTAATCCTAAGCAGCGTGGAGTATTAGGTGAATTTTATCTAAAGCAAATTTTAGAGAATATGCTACCACTCGGTTCATTTGAGCTACAGTATCGACTTGGCGAAGGCATGATAGTTGATGCAATAATTCGTCTCGATGATAAGATTTTGCCAGTTGATAGCAAGTTTAGTCTGGAAAATTATAACCGTCTGATCGAGGCAAAACCCGATGACAAGCCAGCTCTTGAAAAAGCCTTCAAGGATGATTTAAAAAAGCGCATCGATGAAACTGCTAAATATATTAATGCCCGTAAAGACACGCTCGGTCAGGCGTTAATGTTTATTCCATCCGAGGCAATCTATTACGACTTGTTAGCCAACAAGGTTGGTGCGGGTGGTGTTAATGGACGCGATCTAATGCAGTACGCTGCAGTTGACAAACGGGTTACGATTGTTGGGCCTAGTACTTTATCGGCAATGCTTCAGGTTATTTCACAAGGCTTAAGCAGTCTGGAGATTCAAAAAGATACCGAAATTATCCGAAAGAATGTCGAGCAGTTGGGTAAACATATGCGTAGCTTTGACGAGTATATGAAGAAACTTGGCACTAGTCTCGGAGCAACTGTTGGTCACTATAATAATGCCCATAAGCAATTGGAGCGAGTTGATAAAGATGTAGTAAAGATATCCGGTGGGCAAGAACAGATTGACGCAACCGCTCTTGACAAACCGATGCAGGATAGCTAATTAAAAACACCTCTCGATAGTGAGAGGTGTTTTTCTGCCTAGTGTGAGCTATTCTTTACCAGACTCAACAGAGATAAGATCTCGAACCACAAAGCCTAGTACTGCACCAAGTGGAGACGCAAACAGGTAGATAGCAATTGGCCATAGGCTCCAGGTAACACCTTGCAGCGTAAATGCAATTGCAGGGTTTAATACTGCGGGTCCAGCACCGCTACCACTGATAGCTAAGCCTGTTAGGTAGCTAGTAACTAATACTGCCAAGAATAGTGAGCCACCGACGCCTAAGGCGACTGCTGTACGGCTCTTCTCTTTACTGAAGGATGCAACTCCAAAGCCGAATAGAGCTCCACCTAGAAACTCAGCAGCTAGGAGTAGCCATTCTTTACCGCCCTCGATCGCACCTAGCTTAAATAGGCTTGGGTCTGGCATTGCTTGGCCTAGTAGGCCAGCCTGTTGCGATTCAGCTGGAACTGAGAAAGAGCTCAAGTATGCGTTTGCAATTACAAGAGCTACTAATGCTCCAAGTACCTGCGCAACTAGGTATGAGACAGCACGTATTGCATCAATTCGCTTTGTTGCCCATGCACCGATTGTGACTACTGGGTTGACATGTGCGCCTGACACTGCCCCAATCGTCAATACTATAGCGACAAGTGTGAACAGTATGTAGAGTGGTTCACCCTTGGTGGCAAGTATTACGGTTGCAAGTAGCGCCGTTCCAATAAACTCAGCGATAGACGCTGCTAATATTGGAGAGCGACTAAAGCTAAATGATTTATTTTTCGTCGACAGACCTTTAGACACAGGTGTAACGGTAGTTACTTTTGTGCTTGTTACTGATTTTTTCGCTGGAGCTTTTTTAATAGTTTTCTTTGCAGCCGCAGCGGTTTTTTTCGTTGCCATGTAATTCCCTCCTTATAAAGAATATATTGCGAGTATAACATATTTATTAGTGCTACAATAATTATATGGGATTATACGTCAGACAAGAGAACACGCGGAGCAAGCTACAGGAAAAAATAGCAGCAGATCTTGCCGAGAAATCAAAAAAGAAATTCGAGAGCGGGGAACAGCCATCACATGACGGTATTAATGACTCGGCTTACATGGAGAATACAAAGAACACCACTAGCCTTGCAGCTGTTTGGTTAGTATTGATTATCATTGGTGTTGCAATATTAGTCTGGCTTGTTGTTGCATCAAGCTAGCTGTATACTTAAACAGATGACTTATCGAGAGGATATAGCTAAAATTCGGGATGAACTGTTTGCCCAGATTGCTTCGCAGGACGATCCTGGTGCTGTATTAAGGTCAGATAGGTTAAAGGGATTATTTTTATCTATAAAAGATCAGCCCTCTCAAGACCGTGCTAGCTATGGTCAGTTAGTAAATGAGTTGAAAATTGAACTTGAAGAAGCGATCTTGGACCGCAAAAACCATACCGAGAGAAGGGATCCTATCGATCTAACTTCACCTTTTGATGTTAATGCACCACTTCCTGATCTATTAGGAGTTGAAGTAGGTAGTCAGCATCCAATTTCTCAAGAGATTTTATATATGAGCGACATACTTCAGCGAATGGGTTTTCGTGTTTATGACTCACGTGAAATTGACGACCAATATCATATGTTTGATACCCTTAATTTTCCCAAAGGACATCCAGCACGGGATGACTATGACACTTTTCAGGTATCTGAGCAAGATGAGTCCGGTATGAATTTTGTTGCCCCAGCTCATACCAGTACAATGCAAAATCGTATATTAACGGAGCTACGGCCATTACTAGAGAAGGATCAACCTATAGCTGCTACCAGTATCGACCGAGTATTTCGTAACGAAGACGTAGACGCACGACATGAGCATACCTTCTATCAGCACGAGGGAATATATGTCAGTAAGGGAATTCATGCCGGCATGTTAGTCGCAACCCTACAGACGTTTCTAGAAGGCTACTTTGAAAAGACAATAGAAGTTCGGATTAATCCATTTTACTTTCCATTCACCGAACCAAGTTTTGAATTCAATATGAGCTGCCCATTTTGTGAAAAATCTGGCTGTAATGTTTGTTCTCAAAGTGGCTGGATTGAACTACTTGGCTGCGGGATGATACACCCAAATGTACTTAAGATGGCCGAGATTGACCCAGAAATATATACTGGTTTTGCCTGGGGCGGCGGTGTAGACAGGATGATAATGATGAAGCATGGAATCGAGGACGTACGACATTTTCATAGTGGAAAACTAAATTTTCTGAGGCAATTTTGATGCTAAATAGTGAAATAGAAAAAATAGTTCGTGGTTATATCAACAGTACATTACATCTATCTCTTGCTACCGTAAGCAATAATAGGCCTTGGGTTTGTGAAGTCCACTTTGCCTACGATAAAAGTTTAAATCTATATTTTATTTCGAAACATAGCACTAGACATGCTCAGGAAATTTTCACAAATTCAAATGTTGCTGGCAATATAATCAAACAACATGAAAAGGACGAACTACCAGCAGGTATTTATTTTGAGGGCACAGCGACAAAAATTATGGCTAGCAATGCTGAAGTCGAGCTATATAGCCAAGGCACTGGGCGGGATATCGAGATGGTCCATCATTGGCTGGACGACAAGCAGAATCCGAGCTCTATGTTTCGTATTTTAGTTAAGAACTGGGCGATATTTGGTAATTTTGACGGTAAGGGCATGAATAAGTATCAGCTTGGGTGGAGTGAATAGTGTCAACCATGCTATATGAAATACCCATCCAGACTGCAGTCGACTGTCTAGTTCCAGGACAAAATGTAATTAACTTCTTGAATACTTTTTGCCGCAAGTATAAGGTGAGCATTTCATGAGTCAATATCACAAGATGAAGGCTGCCTCATACGTTATTGTGCGAAACACACAAGGTGAGATTCTACTTATGCGCCGAGCTAATACTGGCTACATGGATGGAAAATTTGGTTTACCATCTGGGCATGTCGAACAGAACGAGTCGTTCGTTGCCGCCGCCGTTCGAGAGTTGCGTGAAGAAACAGGGCTGAAATGTACTGAGGAGGATATGGAGCATCGGCTAACATTGCATCGCTATCAGGAGTCGGGAGAGCATGATTATGTTGATATATTTTTTGAAGTTACAAACTGGCAGGGTAAGCCAAAGAATACTGAGCCGCATAAATGTTCTGAGTTAATTTGGACAAAACCAGTAGACTCTAAACACGAAATGGTTGACTATCTGTATAATGTATTCCAAGAGATAGAAAAAGGTACAAGATTGTTTGAATTAGTAAGAGGTAGCAACGAATGAAAGTCAGCCTGAATGTTATTAAAAAGTTTACCGACATAAATATTGAGGTAGACGAGCTCGTGTCGAAAATCAATGCTCAACTAGGTGGTGTCGATGAGGTAATCGACCTAGAGGCACGCTATAAAGATGCATTGATTGTGAAAGTTGCTGAATGTGATAAGCATTCAAACGCAGACAAGCTTAGTGTTTGTAGAGTTGACGACGGAGGTGTAGTAAAAGATATTCCGAGAGACGAACACAATTTAATACAAGTTGTCTGTGGAGCACCGAATGTTAAAAAGGGTATGTGGGCCGTATGGCTGCCACCACATAGTACCGTCCCGGCTAGCTTTACAGACAGAGAGCCGTTTGTGCTAGCTGCACGTGAGTTGCGCGGTGTGCTTAGTCAAGGAATGTTAGCATCGAGTGAAGAGCTTGGCTTAGCCAGCGACAGTATAGGCATTTTTGAAATAACTAATAGCGATATTCAGACAGATAAAGTAATCCAAGCCGGGGCGAGTTTCGCTAAGTTATTTGATCTCGACGATGTTGTAATCGATATTGAAAATAAAATGTTCACTCATCGGCCAGATTTGTTTGGACAGCTTGGGGTAGCTCGAGAGATAGCTGGCATACTGCATCAGCCATTCCGTAGTCCCGCTGAATATTTGACTCCTTCTGAGTTCGATAGCGTCAGCGAGGAACTGGAAATAGAAACATTTAATGACGTACCGGATTTAGCTCCACGCTTTTTGACCTTGGTAGTAAAAAATATAGAAGTAAAGTCAAGTCCGCTGTGGCTCCAGATTGAATTAATACGACTTGGTATGAAACCAATTAGTAACGTGGTAGATGTTACAAATTTTGTAATGCTACATACAGCACAACCTACGCATGCCTATGACTACGACAAGCTAAACGGAAAACGGTTGGGTGTTCGGATGGCCCGCGATGGCGAAGAAATTAAGTTATTGAACAAAAAGTGTTATAAATTAACCGCTGAAGATGTCGTAATTGCAGATGCAGTCGGTCCAGTCGGACTGGCTGGCATCATGGGTGGTCTTGATAGTGAAGTTTCATCAGCAACAAAGAATATCGTACTCGAGGTTGCTAATTTTGACATGTATTCCGTACGCCGTAGCAGTATGCGACACGGGGTATTCACCGATGCATTAACTCGCTTTAATAAAGGGCAGAGTCCATTGCAGAATAACACTGTGATGTCAAAACTATTGTCATTAATACAATCAATCGTTGGTGGAGCTCAGGCTGGAGGGCTGAAAGATCAATCTGCTGCACTAGAAACTCTAGCAGGGATTAAAGTTGATTCACATTTTATCAACCAGAGACTTGGCTTAAAACTGACAGACGATGATATTAAACGGTTACTTAAGAATGTGGAACTCCAAGTTGATGATAATCTAATCGTGACACCCCCGTTCTGGCGAACCGACTTGAGGTTGCCTGAAGATATCGTTGAGGAAGTCGGACGGCTTCATGGATTTGATAAATTACAAAATGAACTACCCAGGCGACAGATATCACCAGCCCCAAAGAATAAGAAGCGTCAACTTGAACAATGGATTCGTAGCTCATTGTCAGGTATGGGAGCAAATGAAATATTAAGTTATAGTTTTGTTTCTGAAAAAACTCTGGTGTCGGCTGGTCAAAATCCAGAAGATTCCTATAAAATCAGTAACGCAATTAGCCCAGAACTACAATGCTATCGCCTAAGTGTAACACCTAGTATACTCGAAAAAATTCACGAAAATATAAAAGCTGGCTATCCTGAAATAGCATTGTATGAGATTGGGAAAGCTCACACTATAACCGCAAACTTGGTTGACGGTGTCCCGCCCGAGCAGCTTAGAGTTGGATTCATTTACGCTGCACAAAAAGTTCAGAAAGGTGCTCCGTATTACTATGCTAAGCGTTACCTTGATCAATTAATGAACGAACTCGGTATTCATGTAAGGTACGTACCACTACCTGAAACTAATCTTGCGATTGCACAGCCATTCTACCCAAGCAGACGCGCAAGAGTCATTGAGGTGAATACTGGCTATACGGTCGCTATAGTCGGAGAATTTGATGATAGCGTGAGTAGAAATTTTAAGCTTCCAGACTATGCCGCTGGATTTGAATTGCTTACGGAAGGAATTCAAAAGTCGATTAACCCAAGTAGTCAATACAGGCCGCTAAGCAGATACCCAAGCACCTCAAGGGACCTAACCATCAGGATAGATGAACGTATCTCACTCCAGCAAATAGTTGAAACGATGGCCCAGGTTAGTATTAACGAGACACAAGTTACCATTAAGCCAACTGGAATCTACCAGCCAGTTGGGGAAACAGAAAAAAATGTAACTTTTAATATTGGTATATTTTCGAGACTAGGGACATTAACAAGTGAGGATGCTAGTGCTGTGATCGAGAGATTGGTGAATAGCATAACTGATAAGTTTAAAGCCGAGATTATCTAAAAGCTAATTTCCTTATTAGTTCTTTCTCTGGTTGGGACCCACCACATAAACACAGTACAACTTATAGCAAAGCCTCCAGCAACCATAATTGCTACAGGGCTTGGGATAGCGATAGCTACTAGTATAAAAGATAGCCATGCACACAATTGTGAAATAATTTTGCTTTTAATGCTGACAGTCCCTTCGCCTTGGAATGCTTTCGCTTCCTTAATCGCCTGTTTTAATATAGGCAGTTTTTCGATCCAAATCTCTAGGCGGTGAGAGCTTCTACTAAATGCCCACATGGCAATGAGTATAAAAATTGTAGTTGGAACACCCGGTAGCCATACTCCCAGTATTCCGAGTAATGTCGCAACTAGACCAATTAGTATAAAGAGGCCACGTTTCATAACACAATTATACCATTCTTTGTAATGTTTATGCTAAACTGGGTATATGACAAAACGTGGGAAGGCACCGTGGGGACCGGTCGCAGGCATTGTAGCCGTCATATTGGCAATTGTTGTACTAGGTGTTCTTTTGCTAAGTGGAAAAAGCATTGACATACTGCAGCCGGCTGGCGTGATTGCTTCACAGCAAAAAGATTTACTGATTTTTACTGTTGTACTAACGATGTTTGCAGTAGTGCCCGTTTTTATATTGCTATTTATGGCTGCATGGAAATTTCGTGAAGGTAATCCTAAAAAGACTAAATATAGTCCGGACGATGAAGGTAACCGAACTCTTGAGCTGATTTGGTGGGGTATTCCATTGACAATCATAACTATACTTGGAATTGTTACATGGGTAACTACTCACCAGTTAGACCCTTTTCGTGAGCTGGATAACGGCAAGGAGCCAGTTAGAGTACAGGTTATCTCGCTTGACTGGAAGTGGCTATTTATATATCCAGACCAAGGGATAGCAAGCGTTAACGAGCTGTATATTCCAGTAAATCGTCCGATTAATTTTACTTTAACCGCAGACTCACCCATGAGTGCAATGTGGATACCGAAACTAGGAAGCCAAATATATGTTATGAAGGGTATGAGTACAAAACTCAGCTTGATGTCTTCCGAAACAGGTGTATTTAAAGGTAGCAATACAAATATAACTGGTAAGGGCTACTCAGATATGTATTTTAAAGTACACTCCGTGAATGAGTCTAGTTGGCAAGATTGGATCAAGAAAGCCGAGAAAGCTGAACCGCTTAATTATAAACAATATCAAGAATTAGCTAAACCGTCCCGCAATATTGGCATCAAACTATTTGCACTTGAAGATAAAGAATTGTTTGATAAGGTAGTAATGAAGTATGTATCCAGCTCAGGCATGGACCATAATACCGATTCGAATTATGAAGCAAGAAAGGGTAGTCATTAAATGTTCGGCAGACTTAGTCTAGATGCGTTCCCAACTGACATTATAACTATCGGAGGTGTAGCTAGTGGTGGAGCAGTTGTTCTTGCTATTTTAGCGTTTATCACCTACAAGAAGAAGTGGCGCTATCTATGGAATGAATGGTTTACGAGCCTTGATCCAAAAAAAATTGGAACTATGTATGCGATAGTCGCCGCAATTATGTTACTTCGTGGTGTCGCGGATGCAGTGATGATTCGTGCACAGCAAGCAGTATTATCGCAAACAGACTTAAACCTAATCGATTCAGATATGTTTCAGCAGGTGTTCTCGGCTCATGGCACAATTATGATTTTCTTTGTGGCAATGGGAGGTATGTTTGCTTTTATTAACTGGATTGTTCCTCTACAGATTGGAGCCCGAGATGTTGCCTTTCCTTTGCTAAACTCGATAAGTTTTTGGTTGTTTGCAGGGGGTATGGTATTGATGAACCTAAGCTTAGCACTAGGAGAATTCTCTGGTGCTGGCTGGCTGGCTTATCCGCCTCTGTCTGGGCTTGAATACAGTCCTGGTACAGGCGTTGACTATTGGATATGGAGTCTGCAAATCGCTGGAGTTGGCTCACTACTGTCGGGTGTTAATTTTTTGACGACTATATTTACTATGCGCGCCAAGGGAATGACTTTGATGAAGATGCCAGTCTTTACATGGAGTATAGTGACCAGTATGCTACTAGTCGCATTTGTGTTTCCGATCCTTACTGTGACACTTACCTTGCTAGGGCTAGATAGATTAATTGGTACACATTTCTTCACTAGCGATCTTGGGGGCAACCCGATGATGTATATTAATTTGATTTGGGCATGGGGTCATCCCGAAGTATACATATTAGTACTGCCTGCTTTCGGTATATTCAGTGAACTTGTTCCTGTATTCTCAAGAAAAAAGCTATTCGGATATAAGAGCATGGTATTCGCGCTTTCTTCAATAATGCTACTTAGTTTCATGGTCTGGCTGCACCATTTCTTCACGATGGGTGCGGGTGCAAACGTGAATGCATTTTTCGGAATAACCACAATGCTCATTGCCGTACCGACTGGTGTTAAGGTTTTCAACTGGATCTTTACAATGTGGCGTGGAAAAGTAAAATTTACCAGTTCCATGATTTGGTTTATGGGCTTTGCAATCACATTCACAATCGGTGGCTTGACCGGTGTAATGCTTGCGGTACCTGGCATTGATTTTCAGGTTCACAACAGTCTATTCCTGGTGGCACATTTCCATAATATGATAATCGGAGGTGTTGTCTTTGGATTCTTCGCAGGACTTACATACTGGTGGCCAAAGTTTACAGGCTGGAAGTTGCATGAAGGGCTCGGGAAGATCGCTGCCTGGTTGTGGATTGTAGGGTTTTTGGTCGCGTTCTTGCCACTATACGCACTTGGCTTCATGGGGGCAGTCCGCCGACTCGATGATTACGACCCAAGTTTCGGCTGGCAAAGTTTATTCATTGTTGCAGGCATAGGGGTGATGATAATTGGCTTAGGTGTCGTAACTCAAATTACTCAAATAGGTTACAGTTGGCTCAAACGTAAGCAGCTTAAGGTCAATAGCGACCCCTGGGATGGACGTACACTTGAATGGGCTACTCCGACACCTGTTCCAGACTATAGTTTTGCAAAACTACCTATAGTTAGCGATAGGGACGCATGGTGGGAGATGAAGCATGCCAAAACTAAGGTGCCTACTAAGTACGAAGATATAGAAATACCAAAAAATACAGGCTACGGAGTTTATATTGGTTTATTGTCGACAATCGTTGCTTTCTCAATAATTTGGCATATATGGTGGCTAGTGATCCTGTCAGGGGTAGCCTTAGTGGTTGTGGCTATATCCTCAACATTACGCGAAAAAACTGAGAGGGTAATCACTGCGGCTGACATTATTGCGATAGAGGGTAAGAGGCAAAGGAGCGTACTGTGAATAAGTTAAAAGACACTGCACTATCTTACCGGACCGAGTTAGGCTTTTGGATGTACCTAATGACTGATTGTATATTGTTCGGCTGCTTGTTTGCGACCTATGCGGTGCTGCGTGGGTCTACAGCTGGTGGTCCATCAGAGGCAGAATTATTTGATATGCCTATGGTATTGGCCCAGACCTTAGCACTACTCACCAGTACGCTTACAGCTGGGTTAATGTTAGTCGCGATGCACCGAAAGCGCTCAGTTGAATTTAAGGTTTGGTTAGGCGTAACTATAGCATTTGGTGCGGCCTTTTTTGCAATGGAGCTGAATGAATTTGCACTATTAATTGCCGAGGGCCAGTCTTGGCAGTCAAGTGCTGCGCGGTCAGGATTCTTTGCCTTAGTAGGAACACATGGGCTGCATATTCTGGTCGGTTTATTGTGGGCAACGGTGCTCGCAGTTGTTGTGCATAGGAGGGGATTTACTCAAAAAAACATACGACAGGCTAAGTTATTCGCACTGTTCTGGCATTTTCTTGATGTAATATGGATATTTATCTTTACCTTTGTATATTTAGTCGGAGCTAGCAATGGAATATAAGAGTAGTGCATATCAAATTTACATGAAGTATTTAGTCGGATTCACCTTATCTGTCCTAATAACCTTTGGTTCATACTTCCTGGTTGTAAACAAACTAGCAGACGGCTACATGTTACTCATAATGCTATTTATTCTCGCATTTAGTCAATTGTTTGTTCAGCTTTTATTCTTCCTGCATCTTGGAGAAGAAAAAAAACCAAGACTACGTGTCCAAGCATTTACATTTATGTTCATTATCTTAGTGATCATTGTCGGTGGAAGTATATGGGTGATGCATCATCTTAACTACAACATGATGAATTTTACCTCAGAGCAAAAAGAACATTATATGATGACCCAACGTGATAAAGGTTTCTAGTAAAAAAATACAAGCCTACTGGCAGTTCACTAAACCGGGTGTGACTTTTGGCAATCTACTTACGGTTGCAGCAGGCTACTTACTGGTGTCAGCTGGGTCAATTGATTTGCTAGTGTTTTTTGGTGTTATGTTAGGTATGTATCTAGTTATTGCAGGTGCTTGTGCCCTCAATAACTATTTAGATAGAGATATTGATGTCAAGATGAGCCGGACGAAGAAACGTCCGAGTGTAATAAGCGCACTTACTCCAGGCGAAATGCTTACTTTTGCAATCATAATTGCACTTGCGGGGTTTATCGTATTGGTATTTACCACCAATACGCTAACCCTCTACTTGGCGTTAATGGGTTATTTTTGCTACGTATGGCTATACGGAGCGTGGTCTAAGCGTTCAAGTGTGCATGGTACCGCTGTCGGTGCAGTTTCTGGGGCATTTCCTATTATTTCAGGGTATGCCGCTGGAGGTGTTGGCATAGACTTTGCTATGATAATATGTTTCCTTATATTATACTTTTGGCAGTTTCCTGAATTTTATTCAATTGCAATATATCGAAGGAGTGAGTACAGGGCAGCAAATATACCACTTATCTCAATAGTTAGAGGGGTCAAGCCTACTATTAAACAGATTTTTGTATACACAGTACTATATGTAGCCTCAACTTTAGCATTAGGTGTCACTGGCTTGGTAGGTGTTACCTATATGGCTACAATGACAATTGCTGGTATCTGGTGGCTAATGGTTGCCTTTGAAGGACTATCAACACAGAATACAACTGCATGGTCGAAACGAATGTTTCGTGGGGCTATGTATCATATTCTGCTGCTATGTATTATGCTTGCAGTCGGCCCGTTACTGCCCTAGTATTTCATTGAGTAAGCTCGTATAGTAATAATCAATGAATGAAATCCGAAAACTGCTTGGATATGCTAAACACGTCAAGATGCATATGGCAGTTATTACCATTACATCAATTATTTTGGGGCTTTTGAGTTTAACTACCCCGTACGTACTTAAGCTTGCGACAGACTGGGTAGTCGATATTGCATCGGGGAAGGCAGAGTTTAGCTGGTCAGGGCTACTTGGCTTGATCACAATCCAGCTCGTGGCAACCGGATTAGTCGTTATAGCAACAGATGTTGGTGGCTGGCACGGTGATTCGCTCTCAGTTAAGGTCCGACATCAGTTGTCAAATATATACTTTAGTCATTTATTGAGCCTGCCACAGCAGTACTATGACAATGAGATTACCGGTAAAATAGTCAATCGACTAGGCCGTGCGATAACCGGAGTTTCTGGTTTTTTACAATTTTTTGCTAATAATTTATTACAAATGCTATTATCCGTTGTTGTGGCGATCATTGTGCTATTGATTTATAGCTGGCCACTAGCTATTTTATTTGTTTTATTTATTCCAGCAAACCTGCTTCTGACAGCTCGCAGTAGCGGCAAGTGGCAAGCGTATGAAAAACAGATTAATGAACATTTTGATATCGCGAGTGGTCGTTTTACTGAAGTCGTAAGCCAAATGAGACTAGTAAAAAGTTTTGGTAGTCAAAAAAATGAATTAAATAAGTTTAACTTTCATCTGAAGAAAATGATTGGCTTAACTAACAAGCAGTCTAGTCACTGGCACAGTATGAACGCGATCCGTGGAGTAGTATTTGGAATACTTTTTGCTGGCATATACATGGTAGTGTTCTACCAAACCGCTAATAAAATGCTCAGCGTAGGGGACATGGTGCTTCTGGTAGCATTGATTCAGCAGTTAGCCTTGCCATTGCGAAATTTGAGTTATTTTGTCGATTCATACCAAAAAGCGGTTGCAAACAGCAAAGATTTTTTGAAGGCAATGAAAGAGCTACCTGAGAGCCATGACGAGGATGCCCTTGACTTAGTGGTTAAGAATTCTGACATTGAATTCGATAATGTTAGTTTTGCTTATAAAAATAATGAAAAAGTACTTCATGATGTTGCATTCAAAATTAGAGAGGGTCAGAAAGTTGCACTTGTCGGAGAGAGTGGAGGAGGTAAGACGACTATTACAAATCTACTAATGGGCCTATATAGACCGCTACATGGAAAAATAACCATTGGCGAACAGGATCTTGCTCGGGTTAATTTTACAAGTTTGCGACGGAATATATCAACTGTGTTTCAGGATCCCGCTATGTTTTCCGGCACAGTACGCGAGAATATTGCTTATTCAAATCTGGAGGCTGGAGATGAGGAGATTGAAGAAGCAGCGAAAGCGGCTAACGCACATGACTTTATTTCGAAATTATCGAATGGATATAACACTGAGATTGGCGAACGGGGGATAAAATTATCTGGGGGTCAAAAACAAAGAATTGCAATTGCAAGGGCACTACTGAAGGACGCACCGATACTAGTACTAGATGAGGCAACCTCAAGCTTAGATAGTCGTAGTGAAGTCTTGGTTCAAGACGCACTGGAGCATCTAATGAAAGGACGCACTGTATTAATAATTGCGCATAGATTGAGTACAATTGCTCACGCCGATGTAATAGTTACATTAAAGGATGGTCGAGTTGACGAAGTCGGCTCACCGTCTGAGCTTGCCAGCACTGGAGGTATTTACGCACAGCTCTTAAAGATTCAGGCGGGAGTTATTGAGCCATCAAAAAACAGCCTAGCCAAGTTCGATATAGCCGAATAAATTTGCTATAATAGGTCTAGTATAAAGTAATAGAGAATAGGGAATATGGCAACAAGTACAGCACAGCGTGTAGGTATATGGGTAATAGCAGTTGCAATGGTGGTAGGCACCATAGCGGGCTTTGCAACCATGATTTTTGCATCACAGAATCAGCAACAAAGCCAAAAAGCATATAACGATTATCAAAAACTATTCGCTGAATATCAGAAGAATGTGACTCGACAGCAGGAAGATATCAAGAATCGGGCAGCTAAGTTATCAGATAAATATGCTGAGTTGTTTATTGCTCAGAAATCACATGTTAAAAAATTTGACAAACAAGATATCAAGAAACTCGAAGTGACCACCATAAAAGAGGGGAAGGGCAAGACAATACAAGCTAACTCGACTTATGCTGCATACTACATTGGATTTAACCCGGACGGAAAAATATTCGATAGCTCAATTGACGGGGACAAGCTAAGTGCACCAATAGTTGCTATGGACGGTGGACTTATCGCTGGCTGGTCTGAAGGTATGAACGGCAAAAGAATCGGCGGCATTTATTTGTTGAGCATACCTAGCGATAAGGCTTATGGTAGTCAAGGTTCTGGAAAGGATATTCCAGCTAATACACCGTTGAAGTTTATTGTGATGCCGATCGAGATGCTTAAAACTTTTAAGCAACCAAAAGTAACCCCGCAGGTAATTGAGGGATATAATGGACAGCAATAATATCCAAGATGTAGTGATGATTGGAGCAGGCCCCAGCGCGCTTACCGCTGCATTGTACACTTCAAGAGAGGATATAGATACTGTGCTTTTTGAAAAAGCTGTAATCGGCGGTATGGCTGCGATTACAGATCAGGTTGATAATTACCCCGGCTTTCCTCAGGGTGTCGAAGGGATGGACCTTGCAGCTAAATTACAATCTCAGGCTGAGCGTTTTGGTGCAAAGATCGAGTTTGGAGAAGTGAGCAAAATAACAAATAATGGCACGTTTAAGACAATTGTTGTCGATGGTAAGGAGAAAAAAGCAAGAGCAGTACTGATAGCAACGGGTAGTGACTATAAAAAAACTGGCGTACCTGGTGAGGCGGAGTTTTTTGGACGAGGCGTTCATTACTGTGCTACATGTGATGGTGCCTACTATAAGGACAAGAAGTTGGTTGTTATAGGTGGTGGAAATTCAGCATTTCAAGAGGCAATATTCTTAACACGGTATGCTAGTCATATTGATCTATTAGTTCGCAGTACAATCAAGGCGAGTAGTGTTCTCGTGAAAGAAATGCAGAAATATGTAGATGCTGGAAAAGTTACAATCCATCTTGAAACTGTCCCTCTTGAGATTACTAGCAATGAAGGAAAAGTTTCTGGTGTGATAGCACAACAAAAAGGCGGAAAGCTCATTTTAGAATCATCTGCTGTTTTTGTCTTCGTAGGCTTATTGCCGAATACAGGTTTTTTAAAGAACTCCAGTATCGAGCTAGATGAGATCGGCCTAGTTAAAACTAATCATAAGCTGGAAACAAACATGCCTGGTGTCTTTGCTAGTGGCGATGTACGAAGTGGAGCGACCCTCCAGATTGCATCTGCAGTTGGGGAAGGCGCAACAGCGGCATTAAATATTCGAGAATACCTTGATAGCCTAAAATAGATATATCCATAGGCTTTGACTATCTACTTGGTTTAGCTATTTTTTTTTCAAGAAAGTCTTCAAGCTGGGAGATAATTTGTATTTCTGTTGTTTCAAGTGCAATCTCTCTAGTTCCAGCGATGACGCCAGTGTATGTAAAATTGTGCGAACCAGTTAACGCGACCTTGCTACCATCATGATTGGTAGCAATTAAAAATTTTGCATGAATATACCGAGATCCCTTATAGAGAGAACTATGTCCACTAACTGCCATATTGTACCTTATGATCATCTTGTTTGAAGTATTATTTGCTATTATCGGTGTATTAAAATAGAGTTTTGAGTGTGTTTTTTTAAGCAATCTCGACAGCTTACTAACAGGACAGTACTGAGATACTAATACTACTTCCTTGGCATTTTTTGTGATCTCGCAGGCTCGTCGATAAATAATTGAATCTCCGAAAAAACCACCATCGATTAAAATTTTTGACTTTGCATTGTAATGGAATTCGTGACTTCTGTATGCAAAATTATGTTTGTCGGCTGCGACTATGCGTGCAATGTCAGAGCGGAGTTCCAGAGCTAGGCGTTCATCCTGCAGCCTAACCATATAATCAGAAAAACTTAGACTTTCTTCATCTATGTTTACGCCGCCAAACGAGAAAATGATGTCGTCGATTACTAAGCACTTCATATGATTTCGGCTAGCAAACGCAAATACACTAAAGTTACCTACCCATGTGAAGTGAACACCTTGTTTCTTGAGATAGTCAATCATCTTTCTAGTGTCACGAGCTTTTTTTGTGTAGTAACGATGTGGCTTTAAGTGGCCACTGATATTTCCAAAAGTTACCGTGTCTGCGGCAATCTCGACGCGGACTCCTCGTTTTGCTGCGTTCCCTAGTGATAGCAAAAAATCATTCGTCTGACTATCGTCAACAACAATCATTGTTATTAGTGAAATCGTATGCTTAGCACGATTTGCTAGTTTAGTCGCCTGTTTAATGTACTCTTTAGGCGAAACAAGTGTTGGTTGTTTACTCATCCTACACAAGTATAGCAAACTTGGTATAATAGGGAGTGTTTAACACTAATCGAAAGGGACTCATGCCAGATTTTAATATAGTTCTAGCACCAGGTGATATTGACAATGGAATCGTAAATACCGTAGTAGAGATTCCGCAAGGCTCGCGACTTAAGGTAGAGTGGGACAGGCAACGTGCTGCATTTATGCTCGATAGGGTGGAGCCAGCAATATTCGCCAAGCCATGCAATTACGGCTTTATACCTCAAACTTTAGACGAGGATGGGGATGAGCTAGATACGCTTATCGTATGTCCAGAGCCCTTGGCAACTGGCGTCTGGCTTGAAGCTAAAATTATTGGCGTAATGAAGTTTATCGATGATGGTGAGGTTGACGACAAGATAGTCGTTGTACCGATGGATAACCGCGACGATGATAGAGTTCAGAGTCTAGGTGATATGCCGCAACTTGTAAAACAGCTAGAGCACCATTTTACTCACTATAAAGATTTAAAGAAACCTGGCAAAACAGTTGTTTCAGGATGGGGCGATGTTGATGAGGCTAAACAGGTCATTAGGGACTGCATAGAACGTTGGAGTAGCCAGAAATAAAACAACAACAGTAAAAATAAATATTAATTTCGCCTTTTCAGTCTTGCTTTCTCTTTAATAATGGCAGTAGCACTAGAAATAGATTCAAGTAAACCTAGCCCGCGAAGCTGAGAGCGTAGTTTACTGTTCGCATGGGAGGTTTTTACAAGCTCAAGCCATGACTTTTTGGCTTGGGGTAATTTCTTAGTAATTACCTCGACAACATCGCCGTTTTCTAGAGGTTTATTAAAAGGGTGAATCTTGCCGTTTACTTTGAAGCCCGCCGCGTGCTTTCCGACATCTGAGTGAACTAAATACGCGAAGTCTAGTGGGAGTGCATCGTGGGGTAAATTAAAGATATCACCCTTTGGAGAG
>JAGQNA010000010.1:2191-29228 GCA_020428315.1 Candidatus Saccharimonadota bacterium | reverse complement strand
TTTGATGCGTTTGAATCTTTAAGTTGGATAGTTACCGCCTACCTGCTAACTACTACAGTAACCGTTCCGATTGCAGGCAAGCTTTCGGATCTGTTTGGTCGTAGAAAATTATTATTGATTGGTGTTGCTATCTTTACAATAGGGTCATTGTTTAGCGGTATTGCGGGCGATATCAATATGTTGATATGGGCTAGAGCAGTTCAAGGTATTGGTGGTGGTATCATTACCGCTAATGCTTTTACAATCGTTGGTGATTTATTTGCGGCTCGCGAACGTGGTAAATGGCAAGGCTTGATTGGTGCAACTTTTGGTTTGAGCTCCGTGGTCGGACCACTACTTGGTGGCTGGCTAACTGAAGGGCAGACTATCGGCTTCTTAACAACTGATTGGCGATGGAATTTCTTTATAAATGTGCCGATTGCGATAGTCGCTTTTATACTGATTTGGGTATATTGTCCAAAGCTGAAACATGTCGGTAAGCCAACAATTGATTACAAGGGGGCAACACTTATTAGTATTGCACTGGCACTGACTGTACTAGCGGTCGATAATACCGAAATGATTTTTAGTGGCTTCTTGGAGACGACAGGTATGTCCTTGATGACGCTTCGTATTATAATGGTAGCGATAATAGTGCTTGCAGTAGGGTTATTTATTAAGGTTGAGAAAAATGCAAAGCATCCAATATTAAATATTGACTTCTTTAAGAATAAGAATTTTACCTTGATAAGCATTATCGCGATGCTATTTGGTGCTGGTTTTATGGGAGCAATCTTATACCTCACCCAGTTTAATCAGCAAGTTTTTGGTGCCAGCCCAACTGTTAGTGGATTAATGTTAATACCGATGGTGGTTGGGATAATGATTGCTAGTGTTGGAGCGGGGCAGATTATTAGTCGAACTGGACATTATAAAATATTCATGCAGTTTGGTATAATTCTTGCCACAATTATGGTTGGGTTGTTGATACCATTAAATCCCAACACGCCATTTATATATGAGGCAGTGATTATGGTATTTCTTGGTCTTGGACTTGGCTGTGTGATGCCAGTACTTAGTATTGCTGTACAAAATGAGTTTGGGCAGAAAGACCTAGGAGCTGCTACTAGCTCAACGCAATTATTCCGTGGGCTTGGCTCCACGGTTGGTATCGCCGTTTTTGGAGCACTTCTGACGTCTGGACTTACAGCAAACCTAGCTAGCATA
Source organism: Candidatus Saccharimonadota bacterium (assembly GCA_020428315.1). GTDB lineage: Bacteria > Patescibacteriota > Saccharimonadia > Saccharimonadales > Saccharimonadaceae > JAGQNA01. The sequence goes on along the minus strand of JAGQNA010000010.1, from coordinate 28,022 downwards.
GAGAATAATAATTACGTAAAACAGCTTAGTCAGAGTAGCGCTGTAAGTAAGTTTGGCGACCTTAGTGATGTGAATACGCTGATCAATTTAAATATTCCAGATACAAAACAAAAGATTTCTGACGGTTTTACAAAAAGTATCGCTCACCTACCCGAGACGCAGAGACAGCCTCTCCAGAAGCAATTTACAGTAATGCAAGATGAGTTTGGTAATAAGATTGAACAGGCATTTAGTAAGGCACTTAATAAAATATTTATTGCTTCAGCTATAATGATGCTAGTGGCATCAGTTGCTGTGTTTATGTTGACTGAACGAGAGTTAAAAAAAGCAAGTCCGAATACAACCCCTAGCGCAGTATAAGTATTATTTGTATACTATCATTATATGGTGGTGAACTTATACGCAAAGCGTTCAGCAGGAGAGGACTTCGAGAAGATATCTAGACCAATCAAGCATGGAATGTGGCTAGATGCATCATCTGTTGACAAGGCCTTGCTGAAAGATTTGATACGTGATTACGCACTCGATACGAATATAGTTTATGATGTACTTGATAGAAATGAACTTCCACGACTTGAGTTCTCACGTGGAGAAAATAACCCCAGAGACCTATATGTCTTTTTGCGTCAGCCACGATTAACAAAAACTGGACATATAGCTGGAACGCCTATGCTATGCTTAGTAAAAAAAGGACTATTTTTCACTTTTTCAACAGGTAAGATGCTCGATGTAGAAACTATAGAAAAGTCCACAGTCCCAACCACCACCGAAGACACTCAGACATTGCTGCTTGGTGTTATTGTTTCCTGTATAGCACAGTTTGAAAGTCTAATTGCACACACCTCAAGAAGTATAGTAGATACTGCGAACAGGTTAAAAACTCATGATGTGACAAATCAAGATTTCATTCACTTTGTTGTCGTCGAAGATAACCTTAATAGCTGTAAGTTAAATTTAGAAAGTACTTTGACAGTTATCCAAAGACTTAGTGATAATCAACATGGTACTTTTAATAGCGATAGTCTCGAAGCTCTAGATGACATTTGCTTACATATCGAACAATTACTAAGAAGTGTCGTATCGTATTCTCAGTCAATTATTAGTATTCGTAACGCCTATAGTACAATTGCGAATAACAAACTAAATCAACGTATGAAAATGCTAACTGTTTTTACAGTGTTGATTACTTTACCAAATGTATTTTACGGTATGTTTGGCATGAACGTGGCGTTGCCGTTTGCAGATGCGCCGTGGGCGTATACGGCCATAGTCGGTTTTACTATTGTATTAACGCTACTGGTGTATGCTATTGGTAAAAAACTTAAAATTTTTTAAGATAGTTGTATTTGGTTATGGTTTGGAGTGTGAAATTGGTATGATACTATGGTCTCTGTGTCTCCACAAAATAGACAGTGAAGTATATAAATAAAAGGAGACAAGGAGTTTAACTACATGCCCATTGACGTAACGATAGTGTCGTCACGACGCAAATCGGTCAAAGTGGATGTGGTGCCTGCCGAATGGCAAACTTATATTGAGCAATAGAACTCACGAAGGACTCGTTTAGCATTAATTGTTACGAGGTACATCCAAAATAAAATCACCCCAGGCACCGGGGTGATTTAAGTATATTCTCTTATTGCTTTGTAAGCAGCCCCGCTTCTTTAAGCGCAGGTTCAATCAAAAGCTTTCCAAAGTCTTTAGAATTCATCCATATTTGAGTTTGACTGTCGTCTGAAGGGTTGGGAGTAACTATCTTACCGTCTTTAACTTTTTGGTCAACTATTTTTCCGTTTAAATAGAAGGTTGGGGTACCGGTGACACCGGCTTTTTTACCAAGTGCAAAGTCAAAAGTAATTTTTTTATTATATCTATCTTGGTTTTGTTTCAGTTTCTTCGTAAATTCACCTTTGTCTAGGCCGATTTGGCTAGCAAAATTTGAAAATACTTCACCCCTTTCATTGATCGAGGCATTATTCCAGCTTGACTGGTCTTCGTAGAGCAGATTGTGCATTTCCCAGTATTTGCCCATTTCACCAGCTGCCTCAGCTGTTGCCGCTGCCGCTTTTGCATTCGGATGCAATGATGTAAGTGGATAATTTCTGAAAACAAAGGTCAAGTTATCTTTGTATTTTTCAACAACTTCTTTCACTGGTTTGTAGGCACTTCCACAGCCAGGGCACTGGTAGTCTCCATACTCAATTAAAATAACTTTATTTTTGTTACTACCATAAGTATGATCTGCTATGTTGCCTGACAACTCTGTCGCTGGTTGTATTTTGGTATGGTCGATATTGCTGACATCAACCTTATCGCTATTTGACATTATAATAAGTGCCCCAAAGAGCCCAGCTGCAACTATAGTAAATATAATCCACTTTGTTTTATCCATGTTTCCCTCGCTTAATAATTAACTACTATTGTAGCAAAATAGTTAAGGTGCTGTAAAATAGGACTATGATGACATTACTATTTGTAGGCTTAATACTGGTTGTTGGTTTGTTGCTACTCTGTAGCTCAGTTTTAATAGACCCACCAAAGATTAGTAAATTTGAGCTCGAACGACGACATCAAGAAAAAGATCGCCTTATCGATGCCCCTGAATATATGAGAGCGACTTACTATAACGACTTACTGTCATTACAAAAGGTAATTACTTCATTGTTACTCGTGTTGAGCGTAATTATGCTAATCGCCTATTTCGGCTGGCTATTTGGCTTTATCTTTGCAGTATTGCTAGCCCTTGAGTACGGAGCAATAGCTAGGCTTACTTTTATGCGTAGCATTTCTCAGAAGCTATACGATAAAGTTGAATTATATATATTAAAATTCATTCAAAAGTATCCGTGGTTAGTTAAGGCATTACGTAGTATTGTGACTGTCATTCCAGAAACGCAACTTAGCTCACGTGACGAACTACTGCATATTGTAGCTAAATCTGAATCCATACTTTCAAGTGAAGAAAAACGCTTGGTAAGCTCTGGGTTAAAATTTGGCAGTCAGCTTGTTAAGCAAGTTATGACACCACGTAGTGTCATTGATTCCATACAGAAGTCAGAACTACTAGGCCCATTAGTTCTCGATGACCTGCATAAAACTGGGCATAGCCGGTTTCCAGTTATAAAAAAAGATCTTGATCATGTCGTTGGAATGCTTTACTTGCACGATTTGCTTACCTTAGACACTAGTAAGAAGCATACTTCGAAAGTTGAAACTGTTATGAGTAAACAAGTTTATTATATACATGAAGAGCAGACCTTGGCTCATGCCTTGGCCGCTTTTCTGCGTACGCGACATCACTTGTTCATCGTCGTGAATGAGTATAGGGAAACAGTCGGATTAATTTGTCTGGAAGATGTGATTGAGGCATTGCTTGGTAGAAAAATAATTGACGAGTTCGATACTCACGATGATCTTAGGATGGTAGCCAGTAGGAATCTACGCAACAACAACAAAACTAGTGCCACAGCTAAAGATATTTAAGTTTCGACTGCGTATCTACCAAGATTTAATATGTGTTTTTGTCGGAATTTTTTTAGAGCGTCTATATTAAGACCATTCTTTTTGATATGTTTAGTTATATGTTCACCGCCAAAGAAACGTGGGAGTATAACGTAGCTAGCACCATGCTCATAAAGATCAAGTGCTTCTTCGTAGGTTTGGGCATGACAGATAAAGATAGTTTTAGTTGTAAAACGTCGTAAGAATGCTAAGATTTGTTTGTTTACCGTTGAGTCGAGTACTGTACTTGCTGCGAACTTTGCATGGCCCGCATTAATTTCTTCTAAAAATTCGTAGTCTGTTGCATCTCCATATGCATGACGTATACCTTGAGATTCAAGATGCTCAACTACCTCAGGATTGTGGTCAACTACAAGATAGAACTGTTTCATATCTCGAAATAGTTCTAGAAATTCATGACCACCATGGTGGTAGCCAAACAAGATACTCGTATATGTAGTATGATGTTTTGTTTTTTCGTGTGCATTTTTTCGTTCAAACACAGATAGAAATTTCTCTAGCTTTCTATATATTTCATCATCGTATTTCATCAAATAAGACGATACACCAATCGTTACAAGCGCAACCAAGGTAATAATACTAGTAGTGTGTTGCGAGACGATCCCATACCCAGTTGCGATGACCAATAAAACGATTGAAAATTCACTGATTTGGGATAAGTGTATACCGACTTTAAAGCTAGTCAATTTTGTATATTTAAGTAAGCCTAAACTGGCCATAACGAATAAGGGTTTGCCAACAATCACCACGGTAGATAGGAGAATTGCCGGAATTAGTACTTGGCCAAAATTATCAAAAATAAAACGCTCGCCAAGATAAACGAAGAAAAGAATAACAAAAAAATCTCGTAACGGTTTAAGTCGAGCAGCCATTTCAGTCGCGTACGGTATTGATGCAAGACTTACTCCGGCGAACAATGCACCTACCTCTGGTGAAAAGCCAAATTTATCGAAGAGGCTGGCAATACCGAATGCCCAGGCTATCGCAAATACAAATAAATATTCTTGATTTTTCGCAAATCGTTTAGCAAATAACGGTACAACCTTTGCCCCAGCTACATAGAGTAATAAGCCAAGACCGAGAGCTTTTAATACAAGAAGTGCAATGTCTTGTACCGAGAGTGTACCTCCTTGTCCCATGGCTGATAATACAACGATTGCAAGCGTGGCGATGATATCGTCAACTATTATTACACCAATTGCAATTTGGCCATGAAGCCGATTTAACTCTTTTTTATCACTAAGCGCTTTGATGATAATAATCGTGCTGCTAAAGAACAACGATAAGGCAACAATTAATGAAGATGTAGTATCTAGGCCTGACAGTACACCAACCAAATATCCAAGTACTAACATCGGCAGGAGTATTGCTGAGGCTACGACAATAGATACTTTTCCAAGTGATTTTATAACACCTATGTTCATGCCTAAACCAATAATAAAAAGTAATAAAGCGATTCCAATCTCACTAAAGGCAGCAAATGTGGCATCTGCTTTAATAATGTCTAAAGCTAAAGGCCCGACTAGGATGCCCGTCAAGATATAGCCTAGTATTAGTGGTTGTCGAAAGTATCGCATCAGAGCAGATACTAGCGCCACGATGACGAAAATAATACTTAGTTCTATAAAAATATGTTGCTCGGTCATGTTTATATAAATTTATTCACTTCTAGTATGACAGTTACGCTATCTATAATCAACAGCTGTGGTATACTTAACAGATATGGAACGAGTACTTTCAACTGAAACTCCAAATAGAGTTGGTCAAGATATATCGATGTCAGGCTGGGTGCAGTCACGACGTGACCATGGCGGACTAATATTTGTAGACCTAAGAGATCACACTGGTCTAACACAATTAGTGTTTAGTCCTGACAATGTAAGTGTGTTTAAGATAGCTGAAAGTCTACGCGACGAGTTTGTTATTCGAGTAACTGGTCAAGTAAAAGAACGAGGCGAGGGTCTGACTAATGATAAAATTGTGTCTGGCGAGGTCGAGATTGTAGTACAAGAACTTACAATTTTAAATCAATCTGAGACGCTACCGATTCAGCCATTTTCAGACCAGCAGGCTAGTGAAGAATTACGCTTAAAGTATCGCTATCTCGATTTGCGACGACCAAAAATGCAACACATGTTACAAAAACGAGCTAAAATGTTCAGCTTCCTCCGAAGTTATATGGAAGAAAATAATTTTACGGAGGTAACTACTCCAATCTTAGCTAATTCGAGTCCAGAAGGAGCTCGTGATTTTCTAATTCCTAGCAGATTACATCAGGGTAAATTTTATGCCTTGCCCCAAGCACCACAGCAATTCAAGCAATTACTGATGGTGGGTGGCGTACCGCGTTACTATCAGTTAGCTGCATGCTTCCGCGATGAAGATCCGCGCGCCGATCGCCTGTACGGTGAGTTCTATCAACTTGATACTGAAATAGCTTTTGTAGAAGATGGTGAACAGGTCCGCCAAATGTTCGACCCGTTGATTAATCAATTATCTACCGAGCTTGCTGGTAAAAAACTACTATTTAAGGAGATTCCTCGCATACCCTATGTAGATGCAATGGAGAAATATGGTACGGATAAGCCAGACTTGCGTTTTGGTATGGTATTACAAGGCCTTGATGAAGAACTTAAGGGCACTGAATTTGGCGTATTTAAGGATGCCGAGTGTGTTAAGGGTATTTGTGTTCGTGGTGGTGCTCGTCTTAGTCGTAAGCAAATAGATGGCTTTACCGACATTGCCAAGAGCGAGGGGGCTGGCGGCTTGGCGTACATAAGATACGAGAATGGTGAGCCTGTCTCGCCAATAGTTAAGTTCTTATCAGCAAGCGAGCTACAATCTATTCAGAAAGCTTTTGGTGCTAAAGACGGTGATATCATATTTTTTGGTGCGGATAAGCGCAGTATCGTTAATAGGGTCCTTGGTCGTTTGCGGAGCGAGTTTGCTGATCATTTTGGGCTAAAAGATCCAAATGTTATTGCACTTTGCTGGATAATTGATTTCCCGTTCTACGAGTGGGACGATACGCGTAAAAAGGTTGACTTTGGGCATAACCCTTTTAGTATGCCAAAAGGAGGGCTAGAAGCACTTAACACTACGACTGATGAAGAGAAGCTAGCAATTGTCGCCGACCAGTACGATATGGTGATGAATGGTTACGAAATTTGTTCTGGTGGCGTACGCAACCATAACCCAGAAGTTTTATATAAAGTGTTTGGCCTGCTTGGATACGATGAAATATACGTGGAAGAGAAATTTGGCGCCATGCTAAATGCATTTAAATATGGTGCACCACCGCACGCTGGCTGTGCATTTGGCGTAGATCGAATATTTATGGAGTTGATGGATGAAAGTAACATCCGTGAAGTTATTGCTTTTCCAAAGAATGGTTCCGGTGTTGATGTAATGATGAATTCACCAAACTTGGTCGAACCCGCACAGATAAAAGAACTTGGACTAAGCCAAGTATAATAATCAAAAGGATATGGCATGGAAACAATTATCACATTATTAACAATTATTGTTACACTATTATCGGTCGTAATTATAGCTCTAGTAGTAACTATAGCTTTAGTTTTAGTGAAGGTTAATCGTATCGCAAAAAGTGTTGATTCTATAACAAGTAATTTATCGTCTGCAACTGAGTGGTTAAGCCCAGCTAAGATTTTTACAGAAGCAATCAGCGCATTTAAAGATTTTAAGAAATAATTTTCATCAACGCCCTAGGCCATTTGACTAAATGTGACACTACTTGAGATAATAAGAATATGAAATATATTAGAGGTCTCATCGTTATGCTGCTACTGACCGGTGTAGTTTCATGGGTCGGGCTTCATAGCACGGTAATAGCAAAGAGCAAGGACGTTACTTCACAGGAGACAGATACTTTTAACACCCAGTGTGTTGAGGTACAAGCTTCACTTAACCAATTGCAACAAAGTGATACCTTGCTTCGTTATAATATTGGAGCAACCTATAGGGGAATGTCGGAGAAGCTTATGGTTCCGTTGAATCAACGGATTGCCGCGACCAGTTACGATGGATCAGAATTAGTTCGAATTACTGCACAGTATAATAAGGTATATCAAGATTTTTACCAAAAATATAAGCTTTATAGTAATAAACTTCAGGCCGCGATAGACAGTGATTGTAAGTCAGACATCGAACAGTTTTCTAGTAAAATATCAGAGGCCCGTCAAGCACGCATCGATGTATATGGTGCAAGTCAGGCATTAACGAAGCTGCTTCTAGATTATCGTAATAGTATCGACCAATTCAAAAAACAGATTGATAGCGGTAATGAGCATTAGTAAGATCCAGCTTAACGCAAACCTTAAAATTGCAATACTGATAATTGTTAGTATTACGGTAGTGTTTGTACTGGTAGTTATTTCGATGAGACTATACTATACATCTGGTGCTGCCCAGCTTGACCTTAGTCGTCCGGAATTTTCAACAGTGCGTGATCAGACAACTCCACAATCTAGCTTTAAGGGTATTGATTCAAAAGGTGAAGTAAATCAAGATGAAATTAATAAATTTAATAAACTATTTGATGAAAAGTTAAAAGAGATTAACACCATCGATGCTTTTAGCGGGGATGTTTTAGATCCAAAGAAAGTAAAATTTAATAATTTAAGAACACCGCAGTAGTATGGAGGATATCCTATTAAGTGGGGGTGTTGTAGTTATGCGTACTGACACTCTGTACGGGCTACTAGCTTTGGCTAGTAACGAGCAGGCAGTTAAGAGAGTATATACACTAAAAGGACGTGACAGTCATAAGCCGCCAATAGTACTAGTTGCTGACATTAGTCAGATGTTTGACCCACCAGATCAGCAAACAGAGTTATTGCTCAGAACAGTTTGGCCAGGCAAAGTTAGTGTAGTTGTGAAGAGTCTAAATGCACCTAATTGGATAACGAGAAATGGTACGACAGTAGCTTATAGAATTCCAAATGATAATAGACTTCTAAAAATATTAAAGAAGACTGGACCTTTGATAGCGCCAAGTGCAAATCCACAGTCAATGCCGCCCGCTACTACTATTGTAGAGGCACAAAACTATTTCCAAGGAAAGGTTGATTGGTATGAAGACACGGGTACCATAAAAGATAATACTCCTTCAAGCTTAATCCGCTTACTAGCAGACGGGACAATCGAAAAAATACGATGAGCCAATTACTGAATTTAGAAGAATATATTATCTCAAGGAAACGTAAGAAGTATAAGTTTGCTAAGTTTGCTAATGCCAACAATTGCTTTGAGTACGATAGTTGGATAGCTGGCGCTCAGCAAGGCGAATTGCCAAGCCAAATTGATATCCTTGAGGTTGGCGCTGGAACGGGACTATTTAGCGTCGAACTGGCTCAGCGAAAACCTGATAAAGTAGTGGTTGCCTTGGACGTAAAGGCAGATAGGTTGCAAAAGGGTGCGTATCTAGCACTAGAAAAAGGGCTGACAAATATATATTTTATACGAGCTAGGGCAGATCAACTAAGTGAGTTATTTAGTAGTCAATTAATTAAAAAAATTTGGCTAACTTTCCCAGATCCCTATCCGAAAAGACGTAATAGAGGTAGGCGCTTAACTCACCTATCGTTTATAGAAATCTATAAGAATATTTTAGATAAAAATGGATCAGTCTATCTCAAACACGATAATTTGGAGTTTTTTCAATGGAGCTTAGAGCAGTTTGTTAAAAGCAGCTGGCGAATAGATAAACTAAGTTTTGATCTACACCAATCATCTCAGTCGGATGATTATAAGATACTTACAACTTATGAAGAGCGTTGGCTAAGTGAAGATAGAAAAACAAAGTTTGCTAAAGCTGATATAATATAAATATGTCACACATACATAACGAGCCCGGGCAAGTTGACCAGACCACATCAGCCTATATCATCAGACTAGACAGCAATAATCCAAAAGTTCTATTACATATGCACAAAAAGTATAAAATTTTATTACCGGTTGGTGGTCATATTGAGCTTGATGAAACACCATGGGCGGCATTGGTTCGTGAGATTAGAGAAGAGTCAGGCTATAGTATTGATGATCTAGAGATTTTACAGCCAAAAAGCCGGATTAAGCATGAATACAGTGATCGAATTGTTCATCCGTTACCGTTTTTTATTAATACACATTCAATTCCGGGCTCAATTACTCATTGGCACTCGGACCAACTTTACTGCCTCGTAGCAAATGGGAAGCCTTCGCTAGAGATAGCCAGTGATGAGTCACAAGATCTACGTTGGTACACTCAGGCAGAGATTAAACGATTAAAAGATACCAGCCAGGTGTCAGACAGCCACTATCAGATCATTATGTTTATCTTTAGCATTGCTTTAGTAGAGTATGACTTAATCAAAGCCAGTGAGTTTCGAATCGATAAATTAATACAAGGGGACAAATGGATATAAATGATTACTCGGAGCAGGCACTTTCAGCTTTAATTGGGGAACACGATATTGTTGATATGGATGCAACTCTAATATCGCAAGTATTTGGTTTAGTAGGTGAAAGTGGTGAAGTTGCCGAAAAGTTTAAAAAACTAATTCGTGATAAAAAGGGTAGCATAAGTGAGACTGACCGCCAAGAGATAGTTAAGGAGCTTGGTGATATACTTTGGTATATAAATTCGGTTTCTGCACTATTAGGCTCGAGCCTAGAAGAGGTGGCTACAAAAAATCTAGATAAGGTACTTAGTCGAAAAGCGAGAGGGGTCACGCACGGTAGCGGAGACAATAGATAGCTATGGCAAAAAACAAAAAAACATTTTGGATTTTTCTGGCGCTACTTGCAGCTCTGATAGCAGCACCACATGCAACAATCATAAAGCTTAATTTGGCTAATACTGACCCAATGTTCTACAATATTGTCCGCTACTCTATGGTCACATTGATTTGTGGTGTATTGTTGCTCGGTAAATTCAAAAAATTAAGTAGTGAAGGACTGCGACTGGCTGTCATATCTGGCATCGCTTTTTCTCTGGCAGTAACTTTTTATGTGTTAGCGATTGAAGCAAGCCAAGCTAGCTATGTTGCAACTTTAGCCTTGATAAATCCGATAGTTTTCATAGCCGTATCAAGCGCTACCTTAAGAGAGAGAATTAAACACAAAGTAGTTGCTGGTATGACCCTTGCGATGATAGGAGCTTTGGTTATTGTGGCTGGTCCAATCATTTTTTCGCAAGGCACGAGTGTCGGATTCTACCCCGAAGCTACATTTTATATGCTTATTCAATCGATATCGTTTGCTGTAGCACTTGTTTGGATGCGCCGAGCGAATGAGGCAAAATTGCCAATCATAGCAGTTGTTGGAGTTCAGGGTATTGTTGTGCTTGTTGTATCATTCGGTTTATTTTTAGCTTTTGGTGATTGGGATAAAGCAGAATTTACGCCTACGCTAATTGGCTCTGCCGCTTACTCGGCAATAGGGATAGCCTTGATAGTACGGTCGCTTAATACATTAGTTTATGAAAAGCTCGGCTCAGCGATTGTTGGTAGTATGACTTATTTAGAAGTATTTTTAGCAATATTAATTCCAATATTGATCCTTGGTGAAAAACTATCATTAATCATGATATTTGGTGGGGTGTTAATTTTGAGTGGCATCTATATCATTGAGTATCGGAAGTCGCACCGACGCCATAGCTTATTCCACTATCACCGTCATCATTAACACGACCTCGCACCCAACGATCGATTGATCCTGCCCCCATGCATAGCACGAGTGAACCGTTTTCTCTAGCATCACGAATTTTTTCCCATAGTTTATCGTTGAGTTCTGCGTACCGAACGATTGTTCTAGTTAGTAGACTGGTCAAATCCTCAGCACTAAGTATCGATAGCTCTGGATTTTCACGAGTAAGGTACGTAGCTAACCAATAAACTTCGCTAGCATTTGTAAATACTTTATCTGTGTATTCGTTTCTCATTTCATGTTGTCGAATATTTTGATGAGGCTGGTAAATGAGCATTATATTATCGGCTACTTCACTAGCTAGTTGCAAGGTAGCCATAATTTCGGTCGGAGTGTGGCCATAATCCGAATATAGATTATCTGCTAGCTTTTCGAACCTTCTGTATACGCCTGGAAATGAATCTAGTGCCCATTTTCGTTCAGTTCTATCTCCAATGTTAATTCTTTCAAGTCCTTTTTCAGCTAATGTCGCATTTCGACGGTTATGGATACCATATAAATTAAATTGAAGGGGATCATCGCTCAATACAAGTGTGTTTATGCCGCTACCCGAGAGCCAGTCGTTGTCACTATTCCAAATAATTACACTATCAGACTGATCAATAAATTGTCTAAATGCAGATTTATAACTATCTCTGGTTGGGTAAGTGTCAGGGTGATCATATTCGAGTGATGTGATTATACTCAGATATGGTTTGAACTGGAGGAAGTTTCTATCGAACTCGTCACATTCGTATACAAAGTACTCGCTTCCTGGTTGATGGCGACCGCTTGCGCCCCAAGCCACTTGACTTCCTAGTAAGTAGCTAATTGGTTCATTCAGTTCAAGAAAAGACCAGGCTAGCATTGCACTAGTAGTTGTTTTGCCATGTGTTCCGGCTACTGCTAATAGCTTTAGATTATGTTTTTTAACGAAATAGTTTACAAATTCATCACGTTTGGATGTACGGATACCTAGGTTTTTTGCGGCGAGTAGTTCGGGGTGATTGTCGGGTAATGCAGATGTGTATAGATACCAGTCAATTTTCTGTTCGGTGTGAATTTGCTGAAGTAACTCAGCTGTTTGTTCGTAAAATACTTTAATATGTGAATCCTCAACCTCTTTGGTAGTAAGGCTATGCGCTACATCGCTACCTATTACGCTGTGACCATCATCACGTGCTAACAGTGCAACTGCACCCATACCAACACCACCGATTCCACTTATAAAGATATTCATTACTACTAGTATACTCGAATCTTAGTCGTGCTATACTAAAATTAGTAAGAAGTGGGATAATTAGGGGTGGCAGATAAACGTAAAGTCCAGAGAAACATTCAACGTATAAAGCGAGTGAAAACCTGGCAGTTAATTATACTATTGCTTCTAGCTGGTATAGTTTCAGCCACTTTTTTACGACTAAATAACATCGGCATGATCGAGCGACGTACTGCAGTTTTACAGGCAGATAAGCATGGGGACGTACAGGCAATAACAAACAATTTATTTGCATTACAGCGGTGGAGCTCGAGCAAGATGAATGCCAGTACGGGAGTGTTCTATCTTGAAAATAGCTACGATCGCGACGTAAAGGATATTTCAAACCGTGCTAGTACATCCAATAATAATATGGCTGATGTTGTGAAAAAAGCTGACAAGGTATGTAAGCAGCAATATGGTGGCTATTCTCAAGCATATGCACAATGTTTTGCAAATGAACAAAATAAACATACCAATGGTAGTAGCAAGCTGGAGACACCTGACATGCCAAATCCTAATCTATACCGGCATGAATTTACTAGTCCACTGTGGTCACCCGATTTTGCTGGTTGGTCATTACTGGTTTGTGGATTGATTGTTTTAATAATCATTTTTCGGATGATTAGCCTAGTAATTTTAAAAATACTACTACGTAAGCACTATACAAGCATATAAAAATTAGAAAAATACTAAAAACTGTTGACAGAGGCCAATAGAGAGGGTAGGCTAAAGGATGTAATACTAATAGGAGGTATAGCATGGCTGGATATAGTCACACAAATTCAAAGGGCATCACATATTACTTACATAAAACAGAAGTAACCTTGCGCGGTGGTAAGCCACAAACAATTTATTTTTTTGCGAAGGTAGAAAAAAATGCTAAGGGTGAACCAACAGACTTGCCGGCAGATCGTGTCGTTAAAGAAAACCCACGTAATGGTTTCTTGACAGTCTCAAAGAAAAAATAGAACCTTTTAGGTTAATAATTACCCCGCCTTAAGGCGGGGTAATTATTATAAAAAATAAAGTTCTTGCGCTTAGACCTACCAGGTGATACAGTAATAGAGCAAACACAAACAGGTGCCAAAATGCTCCGTCGTACGGTGACTGTTGTGAGGTAGTCCCGTCGCGGGGCTTTTTGATTACTTTATATAAATATGGTATGATAGTAAGTATGGTTAAACTAAAAGAAATCCATTTCAATCCAGATTTTGCTGTAGACGAGGATGGAGATGTGAAGCCAATAGCGGATTACTACCCAGAGTTTGAACCTGACGGTAGCTCAAATGAGGGTGACGATCCTATAATTGTCGGACCGTATATGACACTTAAAAGTTATTATGAGGCTGAACTAAGATTGATTAAACTTGCTAGTGAAATAGCGAAACTTCGCGGCTTCGGACGAGTTGCATTAACCTCACAGTCCATTCAGAAGCGTTACGGTAACCGGACACCAGAGGTTATAGCTGGGGCTAATAACAAACTCAAAAAGATCATACATGAGACTTTACCTGAAATCTATATGGCTGAGCAGCTTATAGCTGCTGGATTCGATAAGGATGATGTTAAGTTTGGTGTACTAACGGAGTTTCGTCTGGAGCTAGAGGCTAAGTATGGCGGAAAAGAAAATACCAAGAAACGAGCACTGCGGCGTGAACAGATAAGAGAGATTCTTAAGAGACTTGAGCGCTAATGGTATAATTATAGTATGAAAATATCGCTTACCACTGATCATACCGGCTTAGCCTACGATAACGTCTTTATGGAGTTAGAAAAGTATATTACTGAGCTTGGTCATGCAGTAGTGAATTATGGTCCAAAGCAGTTAGATATGGAAGATGATTATCCAGATTTTATGTTCCCGGCTGCTGAGGCAGTTGCTAGAGGTGAATGTGAAGCCGGTATCATTATGGGCGGTAGTGGCCAGGGGGAGGGTATGGCAGTTAATCGTCTGAATGGTGTTCGCTGTACAGTTTTTTATACACCAGCCCTAGCTAAGCAGCCAATCGATGCTGAGGGCAATATGAGCGAAGATCCATATGAGATACTAAAACTTAGTCGTCAGCATAATCATGCCAATATGCTAAGCTTATCGAGTCGATTCTTGAGCCTAGAAGAAATGAAGATAGCAATAAAAACTTGGCTAGAGACACCGTATTCAGATGTTGATCGTCACATTCGGCGTGTTAATAAATTAGATATAGCGAAATAATGGTGGGGGTGGCTGGGATCGAACCAGCGACCAACAGGTTATGAGCCCGCTGCTCTAACCGCTGAGCTACACCCCCATACTGGAAGTATTATACCCCAAGTAAGTCATATATGTAAGGCTAGGCTTTACAAAGATGTACATAGATAGGTAAAAATATGGATTTAGTTTATAATTAGATAGTCTATGACAAATATACACATAAAAAGAATTGCATATAAACTTCGCAGAGATTTATTCACAATCAATAATTTTGTTATTCTGGTTGCGTTCTTTATTGTGATTGGCTGGGTAGTTGGTTCGATTAACGCCCTTGAAAGAAACTATGCACTACAGCAAAAAATAGTTCATAAGCAAAAGGAACTTAAGCTATCGAAGCTAGAGTTGGCCACGTTGCAGTACGAACAAAATTACTACAAAAGTGATGAGTATAAAGAACTAGCAGCCCGAGATAGTCTAGGATTAGTTCTACCTGGCGAGAAGGTCTTAGTACTACCACCAAATTCTAAAAAAGCAACAAATTTTGATAAAAAATTCTCAGTAAAATTAGATAAAATACCGACCTATCAGCCAACAAAAGTTGAACAGTGGATCGATTTTTTTTCAGGTAAAAATGTCCCCGAGTTGAATTAGTAAGTAATTTTTGATAGAATACTAAAAGGTTGCAGGTTAATACTGCAAATAATAACTAATATTTTAATATTATGTTCTATATCGCGGGGTGGAGCAGTCTGGTCAGCTCGTGTGGCTCATAACCACAAGGTCGTAGGTTCAAATCCTACCCCCGCTACCAAGAAAGACTTTTCAAATTCTGAAAGGTCTTTTTGTTTACTAGAATGATGGCTATATTTAAATCTTAACCTGTGCCGGCTCGTATTGCCGCAAGCCGGATGGCTTCACTCCAGCTCAAAAATGCGTGAGGAGTGTTTGCGACCTCGTTAGTCGTCAGTTCATATTTAATGGCTAAACTGATCTCATGAATCATTTCACCAGCGTGTGGAGCTACAATTGTCCCACCAATAACGGTATTATCTCTACGCGCAATTATTTTTACAAAGCCATCCCTGTAGTCGCTAGTATTACTACGGGCTATCATCTTTAGGGGAGCTAAACCTATCTTTATATTAAGATCACGCTTAATACAGTCATCTTCGGATAGTCCAGCTGAAGCAACACCTGGATGAGTAAAGGTTATATTCGGCGATGCAGTATAGTCTACCGCTTGTTTTTGCTTGTGCAGTAGGTTATAGGCAACTACACGACTCTCCAGTAGGGCAGTGTGAAGATGCTTTTTGGTACCAAGAACATCACCTGCTGCAAAAATGTGTCGAGCAGAAGTTTGTAAATAATTATTAACGTTTATGCCTTTAGGCGTGTAGGCTACACTGGCATTTTCTAAGCCAATGTCAACCGTCGGAGTGCGACCAGTTGTAACAAGTATCTCGTCGACACGAAATGATTTTTCAACACCACCCCTAAGGTATTTAACTCGATTACCCAGTCCATCTTTTTGTAGCGATAGAATTTTACTCTCTGTTAGGACACCTACTCCTTTTGACTCACTGAGGGTTTTTGCCAGGAGTAAGCCTGCCTCTTCGTCTTCATCTGGCAGAAGCCGAGCCGCACGTTCAATAATAAAAACTTTTGTTCCTAGGGAGGCAAATAACTGTGAATATTCCAGCCCGTTTGCTGCCCCACCAAGAACGAGTAGAGTCTTTGGTAGTCTAGAGATGTCTAGAATTGTACGTGGTGTGTGGTATCTAATATTTTTAATGCCTGGAATATCCGGCATCGCCCATGTTGAACCAGTTGCAATTAAAAATTGTTCAGCAGAAAGATGTCGACGACTGACGCTTATCTCGTGCGGGCTTAAAAAGTGTGCAGGGGACTGAAAAGTCGCAATTCCCTGTTTTTCATAATAGTTTCTATTATTACCAGCGCCTGTTCTCCTTACTGCAGTATCCTTCCACTTTTTAAGCGATAGAAAATTATACCCAAGTGTGTTCGAGCGGATTCCGAATCGAGAACCAAGCTTTGCTTCATCGTATAACTGTGCAGCATGCAACAAAGATTTAATAGGAATATCACCCCAGTTTGGCGATTCGCCACCAAACACATCTTTCTCGATGACGGCAACTTTTTTACCCGCTTGCGCTGCGATACTAGCTGCTGGACTACCAGCTGCACCACTTCCTATGACAATTAGATTGTAGTCAAATTTTGGTTTTCTAGCCATGCTTTCTCCTATAGAACTAACTGGTGATGTTTGTATAAGTATGCTGCCTCTGGTGCTAAATCCTTAAGATGGTCACTAGCTACTCGTCTTAAATCGTGTGATGTTACCGCGTATCTTGTGCTTCGCCATAAGTCTACCAAGTCACTGACAATAGTTGCAATCATATCTGCATCGCCTTCCGGGCTACGTACGCTTAAGCAAGCTGCTTGAACACTTGAAAATACTTTATTTTTATCAAATTCTTCAGTGGCTCGCTTGCCGGCTCGCTTAATTACACCAGTTGATTGTTGATTATCCATCTTAAATTTCCCCCGCTGCAGTCAATGCAACTGCAAGCATCACATGTTCAACGTAGATATAAACAGCTAAAATTATCAGTAGAGCACCAGATGCTAGCTGGAGGAATCGTTTATTCGCTTCTCGCCATTTTTGGACTTTACTAATGCTGTGGCCTGAGCTAATTAGACAGTTGACTACGATGAGCGAACTGAGTGAGATTATTGTGTAAACTGCAATCCCAACTAGTTGCCAGATAGGATGTAGCTGCACTAAACTAAATGCAGCAATAAATATTGGTGCGAGTGTGAACAATATTTCAGAAATAGCACTAACCATCCCAAGACTAAAGCTCTCTGCAGAACTACTAGTCGATTTCGTGCGTGAACTCAAATACCTAGCCATCGGACGCGGAATCCAGAGCGAGGTACCGGCTTCCTTGCGGTAGTAGAATATTGCTACGGAGATACCAACACCTGTTAAGAGGCCACAGCCGATTATCCAGATGAATAGCGGAGTAGCTGTTGCACTATATATATAAGAGAGAACAAGCGCAAGACTGCTTATAAGTAATAGCGTCATCACGCCGGCACCAATTACAAAGGCGTGTGTTCGAAGTAGTAGATTGTTGTGGGTATTTTTCTTGCCTATTGTGTGGCTACTGAGTAGAGTTAGCATACTGATGCTTAGCTGAAAGCTTGCGTGAGCTAAGGCTGCTACTGCAATAATCGCTAGTGTTGTATATTCATCCATATTTTTGTTTCTAGCTCCTAGTTAGTTTATACCATAAGTAGTATAGGAAGGTAAAGGCTGTTAATATACTTTAAACATAGTGTAAGCATAAATGCTATTGCATTTTTTTAAAGTTTATGCTATAAACATATAGTAGAGCTCAATAAATAAATAAAATAAAAAAATAGGAGAAGTAATGTACTCTACTGAGGAATCAGTTCTATTAAGCAATATAAAGAAGCCTTCGGGAATTGTAGTTGACACTTGGAATCAGTTACGAACAGATGAACACCTACAAGCATTTATGGGGTCTCGATTAGTTGACCTATCAGATATTGAGAGTGAAATTGCATAGAATATCAATATCGAACCGCTAGACTACCAATATTACTGGTCATCGTGTTACAATAAGGTGACAATGAAACCTCGTATCATGACTCTCGGTAGCCATTCTGCCTTACAGATTTTAAAAGGTGCTAAAGACGAAAACTTTGAGACTATTGTGGTAGTCAAGAAGAACTATGAAATCACTTATCGATCTTTCCCTGTGGCTGATGAAATTATCGTGATAGACGAGTATCCAGAATTTAAACAACTGGAAAGCCAGCTAGTAGATAAGCAGGCAATTTTAATCCCACATGGTTCACTGTTTGCAGCTATTTCAACCCAAGACTTAGCGCACAACAAGGTGATGTACTTTGGAGAAAAAGAAGTGTTAGCCCTTGAAGAAAGTCGAAAACGACAGCGTCAATGGCTTCTTGACGCTGGACTTACTATGCCAAGGATTTATAATAGCCCTGAAGAGATCGATGGGCCAGCAATTGTAAAATTTAACGGGGCAGGTGGCGGAAAGGGCTATTTTTTAGCAAAAAACGCCGAAGAATTTTACGATAAGATAGAAACTAGGCACCCTGGCAGCTATATGATTCAGCAATATATAATTGGTAACCCGATTTATGTACATTACTTCTACTCCCCGCTTACTGACGAACTCGAGATTATGAGCATGGATAAGCGCTATGAAACTAACGTTGACTCTATTGGACGAATTAGCGCTAAAGATCAACTAGATCTTGATCTACAGACCAGCTATAATATTATGGGTAATATGCCACTCGTAGCACGGGAGTCAATGCTGGCGGATATGCTACGAATGGGCCGGTCAGTCGTTGATGAGTCTAAAAAACTAACTAATCGTGGTATGTTTGGACCCTTTTGCCTTGAAATGGTAATTACACCTGACATGAAATATTATGTTTTCGAGATTTCAGCACGAATCGTGGCTGGCTCAAACCCATTTGTGAATGGTTCGCCATATTCTGATTTACGTTATAACGTGCCAATGAGCACTGGTCGACGGATTGCTCGAGAAATTAAGAATGCACTGGAACAAGGTAGACTAGATAAGGTAATTACATGATAGGAAAGCAAGATATAGCGCAGATTCTAGCTGGTTATGATACAGACAATATAACAATTTCAACATTGGGTGGGCACAGTGCTCTAGATGTTTGTCGTGGTGCAAAAGAGCTTGGCTTTAAGACACTCGTCGTTGCTCAAAAAGGTCGACATAAGGTCTATGAGGAACATTATAAAACTCGAGGTAATGTTGGTTGCGTTGACGAGGTAATTGTAGTCGACAACTTTAAAGACGTTACAAATAGTGATGTGCAAGAGGGGCTACGCGCTCGTAATTCCCTCTTTGTGCATAGTCGTTATTTCTGGGTATATTGTGACTACAATGAAGTCGAGAATAATTTCCGTGTACCGATCATCGGTAACCGTGTATTAGTACGAAAAGAAGAACGCGATGAAGAGAAGAATCAATATTATTTACTTGAAAAAGCGGGTATTAACCTCCCAAAGCAGTTTGTTGATTATCACGAAATCAATACCCTATGTTTTGTAAAAGCAGCCGAAGCAGAACGCGGGTACGAACGTGATTTCTTTTTGGTAAACAGTCCCGAAGAATATGAAAAGGAAATGCGCTATCGGTTTGGTAATGAGTGGGAGAACCAAAGCCCAGTGATCGAAGAGTTTGTGCTCGGTCCGATGGTGAACCTCAATTTCTTTTACTCAGCTGTTGAAAATCGCTTAGAATTTATGGGTACAGACATTCGTCGTCAGACAAACATCGATGGAATGCTACGACTTACTGCACCAGAACAGATGAAGGTACTTGAGAAAGTACAGCCAAAGTATATCGAGAATGGTCACCAGGCAGTAACGGTAAAAGAATCACTTCTTACAAAAATCTATGAGCTTGGCGAACGATTTGTCGAAGCAGTACAGGCAGACTATCCAGAAGGAATGATTGGTGCATTTGCACTTCAGGGTGCTGTGACAGCTGGTCCGCCAAGCGAAGAGATTTACATTTTTGATGTTTCAATGCGCATTCCTGGCAGTCCTGGCACGATGTTTACTCCCTACTCTGGCTATTTGCACGGTCAAAGCATGAGCTATGGAAAGCGGATTGCTATAGAAGTGAAAGCTGCGTTAGAGCAAAACAAACTCGATACAATACTCACTTAGCTATTCGCTCATGCTTGCTGATTACCCGAACAGCAAGGATAATATACAAAGATGAGACCCCACACAGAAGAATCGAGAACCGCTTGGGCTATTTTTGCTGAAAGTCAGCGGGGCGAAGCCGATCCCGAACATTTCGAGTTGAGCAATCTTAGTGTGTTTTATACGACTGTCCATATTCCTGATGAACAGAGACCATTTCCATATGCTGTGGCAGCAGCAGTACCGCCAAGTCAAGAGGCCTACACTATATGTGTGAGTGATGATGTGCCAGAAAATCTACGCGGGTTGTGGGCATGGCATGAACTGCATGATTTTAGAGTAGTTGGGCATGATCATCCTGAGCGGTGTGTGAGTTCAGAGATTGTCGTTGCTACAGAGATGGACCCGGAATCTACTGAATATCAAGAATATATAAAATATCGTATACATTTCTATATGCATCTTGAAAAATTTATGGCAGAAGATATAGCAGCAAAAGGCGAGGTGTCAGAGTACGATCCATATGATGTTGAGGGGTGTCAAAAGGCTATCCAATTTCTGCGCGACCTGCGTATCAACAACTAAGAGCAATGTCTAATCGCGACTCATTTTAGAAGCAGTGGCTAATAACATAACGCCACTACTGATAACTACCAATTCAGCAACTATCTGTAGCAGACTAAAATGTTGTTTTAGTAAAGTTATCTCAAGTATTATCGTAATAATAGGTCCAAACATTAGAACAGAAGTAGCAAGTGTAATCCCTATACAAGCAATTGCAAAACTAAAAGCCAAGACGTTTACAGTCCATAAGAATCCACTTAAAATTGACCAATAGCTAAACTCTGAGAATAGAGCTTCTGCGCCAAAAAACAGCATGGTTGCCAAAAATAAGAATATACCACTAGAAAAATCATGCTCGCCAAGCCATCCACAACCCCCAGGGTACCCAAGCTAAGTGCATTAATAGAGGGCGAATCCTACTCCCGAAATGAATACTTTATCTTTGTTTTTTATCATATACTATCGTTTTATGACTTGTTCACGATTTGGTCCAACACCGATTCGGGTGATTGGAGTATCGAGTTGTGTTTCTAGATAAGTTAGGTAGTTTTGAGCGTTAGTCGGCAGATTAGTGTAGTCTCTAGTAGTTGAAATGTCATCGGTCCAAGACGGTAGTTCAATATAGACTGGTTGTTCTTTTTCAAGTGAAGCAGCAGAGGCTGAGGCAACCAAGCCGCTTGTGTAGCTTTCACAAATAGTGATTTTGTTACCATAACGAGGTATACAGTCAACCTTTGTAATAACTAGTTGAGTTACGCCACATATATCGATAGCACGTCGTAGCTGCGGTAAATCTAGATGCCCCATTCTTCTTGCACGACCCGTTGTGGTACCAAATTCTGCATCAACATCACCTTGCTTACCACGTAATTGATTAAGCAGGTTTTTGTCGGTAATTTCGGTTACAAAAACCCCATCTCCAACATGAGACTGCGTAGCTTTAACAACACCAAATACTTCACCGATTGCTTGCGGTGGTATACCAAGCCCTGTTACTACTCCACCGGTTGAAGTTGATGAGGATGTAACGTAAGGGTACATGCCATGGTCAATATCGAGTAGAAATCCCTGTGCGCCTTCGGCTAGTATCTTTTTACCAGATCGCAAGGCTTGATTAAGGTATAATGTAGTATCATCGAGGTAGGCAGATAACTGTTGTATAGCAGTTTGATAGCTATCTGGAAGGGCCGAGAGTCTTTGTTTGTCTTGTACAACGTCACCGAGAGTTAAACCAGTTCGGTAGTACTTATCACGAGCAACCTGGGCTATACCAGATTTTGTACTACCTTGAGCACCAGTACCAGCTTCTCGGTCGGTATCTTCTTGAATATGTTGAGGTAGTATTAGGTGAACACTGTCACTAATTTTTAGCATAGCTGGTGAAACCGTAACTCCCTTTTCGGCAACATGATCAAACTCTGCTAATAATTTGACCGGATCAAGAAAGCAGCCGTTCCCGATCACATTCATTGTCCCAGGATGAGCAATTCCAGAGGGGACAAGATGCAAATCTAGTTCGGTATTGTCTGGCAGTACTACTGTATGACCAGCATTTGGCCCACCATTGAAACGAGCTACGATATCATGTGTTTCAGCTAGTTCGTCAACAACACGTCCTTTGCCTTCGTCGCCACGCTGTAATCCTAGCACGACCGTAACTTGACCTGTAATTTTATGGCTAATCATCTCATCCTCCTTATTCCCACTCGATAGTACCTGGTGGTTTTGATGTAATATCCAACGTTACACGGTTAACTTCTCGTACCTCATTTGTGATCCGGTTTGATATTTTAGCTAGTACTTCGTACGGCACACGTGTCCAGTCTGCGGTCATAGCGTCCTCGCTAGTAACCGGACGCAGAACTATTGGGTGACCATAGGTACGGCCATCACCTTGTACTCCAACACTTCGTACGTCTGCTAGTAGTACTACTGGACATTGCCAGATAGCATAGTCTAGTTTGGCATTAGTTAGCTCTTCACGGGCAATCGCATCGGCTCGTCTTAGAATATCTAGTCGATCAGCAGTAATCTCACCAATAATCCGAATACCGAGACCTGGTCCCGGGAAAGGCTGACGATTAACAATTTCCTCTGGTAGACCAAGCTCTCGACCAACTGCTCTCACCTCATCTTTAAAAAGATCACGGAGCGGTTCGACAATTTCGAACTCTAAATCGTCTGGTAGGCCACCAACATTATGGTGACTTTTTATAGTGTGAGTACCATTACCACCACCGCTCTCCACAATATCTGGATAGAGAGTGCCCTGGACGAGGAATTTTACTTTACTGCCAACTTTTTTGATAATTTCTTGTTCCGCTTCTTCAAAACTACGTATAAATTCTCGACCAATTATCTTTCGTTTTTGCTCCGGGTCAGTGATATCTTTAAGTGCATCCAGGAACTGTTGCTTGGCATCAACTATGTGTAGGTTTGCACCTGTTGAGGCTACAAAGTCTTTTTCGACTTGCTCAGCTTCACCTTGTCTTAGTAGGCCATGATCAACAAATACACAAGTTAATTGTTGACCAATTGCACGTTGGACTAGGGCTGCTGCTACTGCCGAGTCTACTCCGCCACTCAGACCGCAAATCGCATGGTTGTCGTTGATTTGGGACTTTATCGCAGCAAATTGCTGTTCAACAATATTACTGGTTGACCAGTTTGGCTCTAGGCTAGCAATATCAAATAAGAAGTGTTCCAGAATAGTCTGACCGTGCTCGGTATGTTTTACCTCAGGATGGAACTGGACACCAGCCATTTGCCTATCGATATTTTCAAAGGCTGCAATAGTTGCCCCTTCGGTTGAGGCTAGAACGTCAAATCCGTTTGGTGCTATTGACACTTCATCACCGTGACTCATCCAGACATTACAGGTGTCTGGGAGACCCGCTAAAGATTTTCCACTTTTGGTGATAGAAAGCTGTGTTCGTCCAAATTCACTTAGATCAGTTTTTTGAACCTTGCCACCTAGCACCTCAGCCATAGCTTGAAAGCCGTAGCAAATCCCAAAGATTGGTAAGTTCAATTTAAACCAATCTGGGTTGACTTGGGGAGAGTTTGGTGTATATACACTACTTGGTCCACCTGAAAGTATCAGAGCAGAAGGCTGCTTAGCTTTAAGCTCATCTACCGTAATGGTATTTGGTGCAAGTTCAGCATATAGTCCAGCTTCACGAACACGCCGTGTGATAAGTTGAGCGTATTGAGCACCAAAATCAATTACCAAAACTGGTTTAAGGGTTAATGATTGAGTCATTGTTTATATTTTCTCATAATTATCTCTGGTATGCAAAGGCGATGTTTTAAATATGGATGATTAGTGAAATTAGGGCTTCAATTATTTTCCTTGTTAGTATATAGTAGCCATTATGTCAAATTTTAAAGACGTATTGGAGCATTACCAGGCGAAACATGATCGAGAGATTGAGTTAGCTGAAGAGTTCGCTAAGAGGGCGCTTCACCAGTCTGTGGAGTTTACACGTGTAGATCCGGCGTTACCGTCGCCAATGTATAGAGTGTTTGCTCAGGCCACAAAAGACCTCATTAGAGAAAAAACAAGTAAGCTGGGGGGCTGTATGAGCTCCGAGCTAAGTGATTATCTTCAGGACTATGGAGACAGCTCTAGCAAAAAGCAACTTATTAAAAAAATTAGTACGCGTCATATCAAGGGCTCATGTCCAAACGCAGAAGATGAGTTCATTAAGGTTTATACACAGATCCAGAATGGTGATGAGGATGGTGAGCATCCCATTGTAAGCGTGATTCACCAAGAGGACGGTACGCCTGTTGCTTTACGGAAATACTATGATGTGTCTACAGCGTTGCTGCTAGAGGGCTGCCAGGATGAACATGGAATACCTATTCCAGCTGGCAGTATTGTGCAAGTTCCAGAATTGAACCAAGAACTTGAGCTTAGTGGAAAATCAGGTAAGTTTTTGAGTACGCTATATAAATCATTTAAAATTCCGTATGGTGAGGTATTTATGTGCTCTCCGCTTCGCCTTAGTCCATGGGCAAGTCGTGAGTCGGCTGATCGTGCTGTGTTTGCGGTTGATGACGATAACATGGGCGCATTAACAGTTTCACATAAACGACTCAGGCATTGTTGCGATTATACTATAAGTGATTTTCGAGACGTAGCTAAGCAAGTTATTCAGCTATGTCAAGTTAGCTAATGTCCGTAAAAACCACGACCCAATTTGTCGGAAATCATCCTAAGAGTTAAGTTTTTATCAGCCAAATAATCAATTACTTCTTGGTCCCGTACTGAACCACTGCTGGCGAATAGAGTAGTAATCCCTGCTTCAACTAAGGTAGTTGGACCATCAACAAATGGAAAGAAACTGTCACTGTAAGCTGTGGCGCCCGATACGTCATGGCCAGCGTCGATAGCTCGTTTGAGCGCCAGTTGGGCGGCACCAACTCGATCCTGTTGTCCGACTCCATTACCATAGAGCATACTATTTTTGACAATTGTGATCGTATTACTTTGACTAGTTGAGCCAATTCCCCAGGCTAGAATAATGTCCCGTTTTTGTTGCTCATTAATTTCACCTGTACCGGTAATTTCTTCAGCTGATAAATCTAGTACAAAGTTTGGCTGAGGATTGATTAGTAGACCACCACGGACTGGGCGTAGTTTAGATCTTTGCTCGAGAGAATCGATAGATAAAGTAAGTAATGCCGGATTGGTTAATACCCGTAGCTTAACCCTTTTAATAATAGCTAATGCCTCATCTGTGATGCCGCCAGCGATAATTGCATCAAGCAAACGGTCATTCTCACCGTCCATTTTATGTTTCAATATAGCCGTGGCCTCAGGGACATC
>JAGQNA010000010.1:0-2092 GCA_020428315.1 Candidatus Saccharimonadota bacterium | reverse complement strand
CTGGTCAAGTCCTAGCGGGTCTGGATTAATACGATTATCGGCATACATCGCAGATGGTGACTGGTATGGGTTTTCACCGTACTTTAGTTCGGTATGGCGACGCATAGCACTTAAATAAACTTGGTCATTGCCACCAAGGTACTGGGCTGATATACCAATATATCGGGCGCATTCATATTCGGCAGTAGCTACTAGTTCTGAAATAAACTCTTCACGACTTGGCTCACCATTTTTTAGCCAATCGATCACTGAATGACGTTGGTCAGTCCGAGATAATACGATTCGACTACCCTTTGCCGCTGAGCGGAGCATAGTAGGCCCACCAATATCGGTTTTTTCACGGACACTTTCTAGGGAACTAGCTGGGTTAGCGATCTCTAACTCTAGGGGGTAGAAGTCTACCGCCACTAGGTGGATCGCAGGGATATTTAGGCTTTGAAGTTCTTCGATTTCATTTTCATTATTTAAATCAGCCATCAGCCCCGCGTGAATCTCGCGTGATAGGGTGACAACTTTGTGTCCTAAGATTGCCGAACCACCGACTAAGCTAGCGACATCAGTAACCTTAATTCCGGCTTCCTCTATTAATCTAGCGGTACCACCAGATGCGTACAGGTTCCATCCAAGATTTTTTAACTCACGAGCAAAATCGACGATGCCGTCTTTATTAAATACTGATAGTAGTGCGTTTTTCTGGTTAATTTCCAAGTCCGTTATTTCCAATAGCTAATAGTAGTCTATCAGTAATGGTCAGTCAAGTTTTTGATATACTTTAGTAGCATGACATGACAAATATTGGTTGGGCGTATTAGTAAAGCATTAGATGAAAGTGTCTAGGGAGGTAGCCGACATGAATAACAAGATAGATGATATTCGAAATAGGATCGACAAGGTAGATAATTTAATTTTAGATCTCCTCGCCGAAAGATCAAAGCTTGTTATAGATATGAAAAAGGCCAAGCAATCCTCAAAAATATTTCGTCCAGTCCGTGAGATTGAAATTTTACGCCGAGTTACAAGTCAGAACAAGACTGAGTTCTCAGACGATGCGATACGAGCGATTTTTACTGAAATTGTTTCAGCTGGACGTAATATCCAAAAGCCATTACGCGTCGCATATCTTGGGCCTGTTGGTAGTTTTAGCCACGATGCTGCAATTAAGATGCTTGGATCGCAATCCGATTTCAGCGCGTGTGACTCATTATCTGCTGCGGTACGCCATACCGAGATGGACATAGCCGATGTTGCACTACTCCCAATTGAAAATTCAAGTGAGGGATCTGTTATAGAAAGTTTAAAGCTATTGAGACAAACATCTCTAAATATTATTGGAGAAGTTGATTTACCAATAGTACACTGTCTACTCTCAAATTCGGAGGATAAGCAGTATATTAAAAAAGTTTATGCACATTCTCAAGCACTTGGTCAATGCCGAGAATGGCTGAAAAAGCATCTTCCACAAGCTCTGGCGGTACCAGTAAAAAGCAATAGTGAAGCTGCTATGCTAGCATCTAAAGAACCTGGAGCTGCAGCGATAGCAAGCGAGCGCGCCAGTATGATTTATAAATTAAATATTTACGCAAAGGCAATCCAGGATACAACTAATAATCACACAAGGTTTATTGCTCTGAGTAAGGTTACTACCGGGCCAACTGGCAACGACAAGACAAGCATCATTTGCTTAACGGAGGACAACCCAGGGTCACTGCATGAGGTACTTGGTATTTTTCGAAAATATGGCATAAACTTGACTTGTCTTGTTTCGCACCCAGAGCCCAATGGTAGCTATTCATTCTACATAGATTTTATTGGACACAAAGATGAACCAGTAACAGCAAAAATGCTAGACGAATTAGCTCACGTTGCACGGAATTGTGAGATAATAGGATCATACCCAAGGAGTATATAATGGCAGGATTTAAATCATACCCGTATGCATATATAAATAATAGAATAGTACCGATTGAACAAGCAAATGTTTCAATCATGACGAATGCTCTGCATTATGGAATTGGTATTTTCGGGGGTATAAAAGCTTACGATAGTCCAACAGGCTCGGCAATTTTTCGCCTCGATGATCACTTATTGCGTA